>JAGQRU010000102.1 GCA_020425105.1 Paracoccaceae bacterium | reverse complement strand
GAGGTGGCCCTCGGAGAGGGCCGGCGGGACCTTGCCCTCGTGGATCCGCAGGGCCAGGCCCTCGACCACCGCGGTCTTGCCGACGCCGGGCTCGCCGACGAGGACCGGGTTGTTCTTGCGCCGGCGGCAGAGCACCTGAATGCAGCGTTCGACTTCCTGTTCGCGACCGATCAGGGGGTCCACATCGCCCTTGACCGCCTTGGCGTTCAGATCGACACAGTATTTGCCCAGGGCGGAGTCCTTCGCCTCGGCCTCGGGCTGCTGCGTCTGCTGTTCTTCTTCGTAATCGCTTGCCCCGGCCACGGGGCGCGCTTCGCCGAAGCTGGGATCCTTTGCGACCCCGTGGGCGATGAAATTCACCGCATCATAGCGCGTCATGTCCTGTTCCTGCAGGAAGAACGCGGCGTTGCTTTCGCGTTCGGCGAAGATGGCGACCAGCACATTGGCCCCCGTGACTTCGGTGCGGCCCGAGGACTGAACATGGATCGCGGCGCGCTGGATCACGCGCTGGAAGGCGGCGGTCGGCACGGCTTCAGAGCCTTCGACATCGGTTTCAAGCGATGTCAGTTCTTCGTCGATGAACTCCACCAGGGTGGCCTTCAGGGTGGACAGGTCCACCCCGCACGCCTGCATGACCTTGGCGGCGTTGGGCTCGTCAATCAGCGCGAGCAGCAGGTGCTCAAGTGTTGCGAGTTCGTGGCGGCGGGTATTGGCCAGCGCCAGAGCTGCGTGGATTGCCTGTTCAAGCGTATTGGAAAACGAAGGCACGTGCCGTGCTCCTTTCACTCGGGGTCGGTGGGGAAGCCCCGACCAACCGTGGGCTCACAGGATTAAGGTTTGGTTTTCCTCAGCGCGCTTCAAGTGTTTTTTCTTCAATCTCCCGGCACCGTGTTGTGTTTACCTCGGGTGAAGATTGCAGGGGATGGACCGTCAGAAACGGTCTTTCCTGGCGCGAATTTCGGCGAAGACGTCCGTGTCAGACGCGGTTTCCATCCCTAAATGCGCGCGAATGGCGGAATTTTGGGCACGCAGGAACGGATTTGTGGCTTTTTCTTCGGCAAGGGTAGAAGGAACCGTCGGTGTGTTCTGGGCGCGAGCCTTATCTACCTGGGCCGCCCGGGCCGCCAGTTCCGGGTTGTCGGGATCGATTGTCAGGGCAAAACGCGCATTTGACTGGGTATATTCGTGCCCCGAACACACGAGCGTCGCGTCGGGAAGCGCCGCCATGCGCGTCAGGCTGGCGTGCATCTGCGCCGGGGTGCCTTCAAAGAGCCGTCCGCAGCCCAGGGCCATCAGGCTATCGCCCGAAAGTAGTAGAAGGGATCTGCTGAAAAAATAGGCGATGTGCCCAATTGTGTGGCCGGATACGTCCAGGATTTCCACATCTTCGCCGCCGAAAGTGGCTTTGTCGCCCGGTGAAAAGGCACGGTCGAGTCGCGGCAGGCGCTCCGCATCGGCGGCGCAGCCCCAGACTTCCGCCTCGGTTTCGGCCTGCAGGGCGGCAACGCCATCCACATGGTCCCAGTGGTGATGGGTCAGAAAGATATGCGTCAGCCGCCATTCGCGGTTGGCCAGTGCGGCGAGGATCGGGCCCGGTTCCGGGGCGTCGGCGACCCCCGTCATGCCGGTTTCCGGGTCGTGCAGCAGATAGGCATAGTTGTCCGCGAGACAGGGCACGGTGACGAGTTCAAGGGGCATGGCGTTCCCGATCTGATAGGCTATGGTTCCTGCAACGCTACGCCCGGTGGACGGATCTTCGCAATGCATCTCGACGTGCAGGACCTCAAGACCTTCTATTACCGCACGCGCCTGGGACGCGCGGCCCAGCGGGCGATCCGCGCCAAGATGCTGGAGCTGTGGTCCGACGCAAGCGGGCAGACGGTCGTCGGGTTCGGGTTCGCGGTGCCGCTGCTGCGTCCTTTCCTGCCCGACGCGCGGCGGGTGGTGGGGCTGATGCCCGCGCCGCAAGGGGTCATGCCGTGGCCTTCGGGGCTGCCCAATGTCTCGGTGCTGTGCGAAGACACGCGCTGGCCGCTGGCAACCGGCTTGGTGGACAAGCTGGTCCTGATGCACGGGCTTGAGACATCGGAAAATCCGTCGGCGCTGCTGGAGGAATGCAGCCGGGTGCTGGGGCCGGGGGGGCGGGTGCTGTTCGTGGTGCCGAACCGGGCCGGACTGTGGGCGCGGTCCGACCAGACGCCGTTCGGCTATGGCCGCCCCTATAGCCTGGGCCAGCTTGAGGCGCAGCTTGAACGCCATGGCTTCGCCGCGGAACGCCACGAGGTCGCCTTGTTCCAGCCGCCGTCGCACAAACGCTTCTGGCTGAAGACCGGACCGTTTTGCGAACGCCTGGGACAGCAGGTGTCGAACCGCTATGCCGGGGGCGTTCTGATGGTGGAGGCGTCCAAGGAAGTCTTCCGCGGATCGGGCAGCGCGGTGCGCGATGCGCTGCCCGACCCGTTGCGTGTGCTGAGCGGGATCAGGGCGCCGCGCCCGGCCACAAGCCTGTCGCCGGTAGGTTGAAGCGGGGCGTTGCGCGTATCGCGGCGGCGCAGCAACGGAATCGCGCCGCCTGCCGTGGAATTGAAATATCCTCCCTGCACGGATTGCACAAAGGGTCGCACCTGCCGGGAATCTCTTTATTTCAAGGGGGCTGGCGCCACGTGCGGTTATCTTGCGCGGTTGCCTGCGAAGAAGGGCTTTGCTACACCCACGCTGATTTTGATGGCTTTGTGAGCAATCCGATCACAAGCCCCGCCCGGGCGCAGTCTGCGTTCCGGCCAACGACATCGAAAGGGTGGACGTGTCCGAACCAGCTTCGATCTCCTCCGGCATCGCTGAACGCTATGCCACTGCCATGTTTGAACTGGCGAAAGAAGACGGTCAGCTTGCTGCCGTCGAGGCTGATGCCGATGCGCTGGATGCAGCGCTGACCGATAGCGCCGATTTCGGCGACATGGTCCGGTCGCCGCTCTATTCGCGCCAGCAACAGCAAAGCGCCGTTTCTGCCCTTGCGGCACAGATGGGTCTGTCGCCGCTGACAGGCAACACGCTTGCGCTGATGGCAGCCAAGCGGCGTTTGTTCGTGCTGCCGCAGCTGATCACGGCGCTGCGCGCGAAGATCGCCGATGAAAAGGGCGAAGTGGTTGCGGACGTGACCTCGGCGGCGGCTCTGACCGACGCGCAAACCGCACGTCTTGCCGAAACGCTGAAGGCGAAGATCGGCAAAGACATCAAGATTAAAGCGACCGTTGATGAATCCCTCATTGGCGGTCTTGTCGTTAAAGTGGGCTCGCGAATGATCGATACGTCGGTCGCGGCCAAGCTCGCAAACCTCCAGAATGCAATGAAAGAGGTCGGATAATGGGAATCCAGGCAGCCGAAATCTCTGCGATCCTTAAGGAGCAGATCAAGAACTTCGGACAGGAAGCAGAAGTTGCCGAGGTCGGCCGCGTTCTGAGTGTCGGCGACGGCATCGCGCGCGTTTACGGTCTGGACAGCGTCCAGGCCGGTGAGATGGTCGAATTCCC
>JAGQRU010000101.1 GCA_020425105.1 Paracoccaceae bacterium | reverse complement strand
CATTACAGGCGGCGACGGCAAAGACACGCTGTACGGTGATGACGGCGATGATGTGCTGACAGGTGGTCTGGATGACGATCTAATCTATGGCGGCGACGGGGATGACACCTTCGTCTATAACCTGGGGGACGGGTTTGACGTCTACCGTGAATCTCTCGAAAGCGAAACAGACGACAGGATTCTGTTCGGTTCCGGTATCACGTCCGGTGATCTGAGCTTTACACGTCTTAGCAATAATGACCTTCAGATTGATATCAACGTGGTTGGCAATGAAGGTACGATCATTATCGAGAACCAGTTCAATCCAACAACCTCGTTGGGGTTCATTGAAACGATTGAATTTTCAGACACATCGACGCTTGATCTAAGCACAATCAATCACACTTTCACCGCGACTGACCAGAAGGAAATCCTCTACGGGGTCAATAACGGCTCCGGCGGGATTGTCGATACGATTTACGGCGAAGGCGGCAACGACCAGATTACGGGTTATTTCGGGGCGGACACGCTGCACGGCGGGGACGGGGATGATACGATCTATGGCGGTAGCCAGACGATTTCCTCCACCTACTCACAGGAAACCGCCAGCAACACCCTCTACGGGAATGCAGGGAATGACTATTTGCAAGGCTCTTACGGCACGGACTATCTGTATGGCGGAACGGGCAATGATACCCTGATTGGCAATGAAGGGGATGACGAATATTACTTCGAGTTGAACGGCGGCAATGACACGATTGATGAAGTGGATCAGAGCGATACGGACACGATCTTCTTCGGGGCGGGCATTTACGAAGAGGATTTGAGCTTTGTACGTGAAGGGGCTCTGAGCCTGCGGATCAACATCCAGGGCGGCCTTGGGGGAAGCATCCTGATCGTCAATCAGTTCGGCACCACCCATGCGGATGCGGGTATTGAATATGTTGAGCTGGATGACACCACGCAGATTTACCTGCCGACATTAAACTACGGTCTATATGGCACCTCCGCCAATGAGACGCTGGTCGGCCTTGATAACGCGACGGACATCATCTTTGGGGAGGGCGGGAACGATACGATTATCGGCCAGACCGGAGCGGATGAACTGCATGGCGGCGACGGGGATGATACTCTCTATGGCGGCGGCTCAGGCTCTCCTGATCTCTTTGAGACCGACACGAACTACCTCTATGGCAATGCCGGGGAAGACAGCCTCTACGGCGCTTACGGCACCGATCACATTTATGGCGGGGCGGATGATGATTATCTGGCAGGCACCAAGGGAACGGACCACTATTACTTCTTCCGGGGCGAAGGCGACGACACCATCGAAGACAAGTATACGGATGCCACGGATGATACGATCCATTTTGGCTCGACCATCAGCGTCTCCGATATCACTTATGAACGCTCCGGCACGGCTGATCTTAAAATCCTGATCAATGCTGGATATGGCGGGTCTATCCTGCTGAAGAACCAGTTCGTAACGGGCAGCACCTACGGCGTGGTGGAATACCTGTCCTTCACAGACACCACAACGGTCGATCTGCGCACGGTCAATATGACGACCTACGGCACGGCTTCAGGGGAATACCTCTATGATGTCGAGCATAATGCCGGGGAAGACGGCACCATCTATGCCGGGGACGGCAATGACAACCTGTACGGCGATGACGGCGAAGACACGCTCTACGGGGAAGGCGGCAATGACAACCTGTACGGGGAGAATGATGACGACCTGCTGATTGGAGGAGACGGCAACGATCTGCTGCGCGGCGGCTATGGGAATGATATTCTGCGCGGCGGTCTGGGCGACGACACGCTGGACGGTGACCAGAACACAGATACGGCGGATTACTCGCAGAGTGCGACGGCGGTCATCATTGATCTGGAAGACGGCGATGCGACAGGTGAAGGCACTGACACATTGATCGAGATTGAGAACGCGACCGGATCGGCCTTTGATGATACCTTTATCACCGATAACTACGCGAATTATGTTGATGGCGGAGACGGGTCCGATACGCTGGATTACTCCCAGACTCTGTATGCGGCCTATTCCATTACCATCAACCTGGCAACCGGGGTGACCACAGGTTCCGGAACATCGGACACTTTCATCAATATTGAAAATGTCATTGGCCGGGCGGGCGGCGACAATATCACTGGCAATGATGCGGCCAATAAACTGGAGGGACGCAACGGCACCGATACGATCTCCGGTGCTGGCGGTAATGACCTGATCTATGGCGGAGACGGCAGTGACACCCTCTCAGGCGGAGACGGTGATGACGTGCTGTACGGTG
This sequence comes from Paracoccaceae bacterium, assembly GCA_020425105.1. Taxonomy (GTDB): domain Bacteria; phylum Pseudomonadota; class Alphaproteobacteria; order Rhodobacterales; family Rhodobacteraceae; genus Meridianimarinicoccus. Next base: position 19,806 of record JAGQRU010000101.1, on the reverse strand, counting down.
GCAACGGGGCCGATTCCATGACGGGCGGCAACGGGGCCGACATCTTCACCTTCCTGAGTGGTGAGACAGGCACAAAAACCATCACGGATTTTACAACCGGGGACGGCGATGCGCTGGATATCTCAGACCTGCTGGCGCTCTATGATCCGATGACTGATCTGTTAACGGATTTTGTTGAGATTACCGATAGTGGATCGAACTCAACACTGAGAGTGGATGTGGACGGCGGCGCGGACAGCTTTGTCAGCATCGCTACCCTGACAGGCGTGACGGGCCTCACCGATGAAGATGCCCTCGAAGCAGCAGGTAACCTGATTGCTGTTGCGGCTTAGCGTCCGCCTCTTTTAAATCAGAAAATCATCCAGAGACTTGCCGGATTCCAGCCCTTCCTTGATCCAGCCTGGCTGACGACCACGACCGCTCCATGTGAGGGCGGGATTTTCCGGGTGCTTGTATTTGGGCGGTAGTGCGGATTTGGTCTTCTTAGCGGGCGCAGCGCCCGTCAGTTCGGAGAGGGTAAACCCTTTTTCCCGCGCCAGGGCTTCCACGGCGTCCAGTGCTTCTTTCCGCTTCTTCGCCTCGTACTGATCAATGGCTTTTGCCACATCTTTCTGGAGCGATTTCAGTTCATCCAGATCAAGTTTGCTGAGGTCGATCTTCGCCATGTGATTGCTGCGCCCTTAAGGAAACATTCGTTGCAACTGTGTAAAGCCCTGAGCGCAAAGCAACAAGCCCTGCATCTATTTGCGCAGCTTCCGCTGTTCCCGCCAGGATTTTTGCCAGGCGAGGATGTTGGCTTTGAGGAGGTCGGCCAGCATGTCCTTGCGGCGGGCTTCACAGAACGGCAACGTGTCCACATGGGCGGCGACATCTGCGGCCTGCTGCGCCATGAAAGCCAGATCACGGACGAGACGTTCAGGTGTCATCCCGCCCCCATAGCGCCCGGTACTGCGCGGCATTGTCGGCCAGCAGGTTTTCCATGACGTTCATATTGTGCGGATCGGTGAGCGGCTGCTCCCCTTCCAGCACACACAGGCTGTCATAGAGGCTGGCGGCTTCCCCGGCCATCATTTCGAGTTGAGCGGTGAGTTTGCGTGGATTGGTCATGGCTGCGGATCATCCTTGACCAAGCCAAAGCACTGTTCCCGGCTGGCGCGTAAGGATTGGACACCCCTTTCCCGAAGGTCGGCATCCAGCCCGTCCTGTCCGTCGATGAACTGCCGGAAGATCGCCTCGCTGTCTGCGGCCAGTTGGCGGAAGGGGCGGAGGCGGTGTTTTTCCTGCCTATGTTGTTCTGCCATGCTTGAGCATCCGTTCCATGTCCCGGTCAATCTGCTCGGCCACATCCGCCGGAGGCAGATGCGCTTCCAGAAAGCGGCATTCGTTCTCAGGAAGCTGGTCTTTCCCGGCCTCAAACCTTGCCCGCATATCTGCCAAACGCTCTGGCGGTTGGTCCCGCCACCAAGCATGGGAATAGGCTGCTGGCGTCCTGGTCATTTACCCCGGTTCCTGAGCATGTAGATGCCCTCATAGATCAGCGCGATGAGAATGCTGAGGCCGATGATAATTGCCGTCACCCACAGGGCCAGACGAAAACTTCCGGTAATCACGTAAAGCGCGATCAGCGGCAGAAGAGAACCGACCAGCAGCCTGCGCAGTAGCCAGATCAGGTTGGGGCGTTCGGGTTGTCTGCTCATTCTCCTGCCTCCGGGATCATGCGTTCAAGGGCGCGTTCCAGTCCGGCGATGACGGCTCCCTGATTGCTGCCGCCAATCGGTTCCCCGTCCAGAAAATACGCAGGCACGACCACACGCGCCGGATCGCCCGCCGCCTCGACCAGCAGGTCGGCATTGCGCTCAAACGCACTTGCGGCTTCTTCCAGATGCTCCCCTGCCTGACAGGGGCCAAGTTGCTGCGCGCTGAACGGGCTGCGTTCCGTGCGCCCTTGCGAAAAGGACATCAGGAAATCTCCGGTGATGACGGGCCAGTCCTGATATTCGCTGGCGTAGGTTTCGCGCAGGTCGCTGAGTTCGTCGCGGAAGATATCAAGGGCTTGCAGGTAGCCCGCACTGTCGCCGACATGCTGATAGCAGCGCAGGGAATAGCCGTAATCGTGCGATGCCTGCCGTGCGCGCTGATTGTAGTCGTCCTGCCCTTCCCGGTAGGAGAAGAGCTGCGGCACGTCACGGTAGATCAGGCGCAGGTGGCCGGGGTCAACATAACGCCGCGTGAGGTCATCCGTGGTTTCATTCATGATCTGGAGACAGGTGGCGCAGCCCGGCGAGAAATAGACCACCAGACTATGCGGGGCGTCCATCTCGCCAGCGATGATATCCAGTTCCGGGTCCACATCATCTTCGGCGCAGGCGGACAGCGCTGTCAGAGACATCAAGAACCCAAGCGTTATTGCCCCCCGAAACATGGCACATCCTCAACTTCTATCCAGAACTTGAGGTATCGCCGCTAGGCCGCTGTGAGTGCGGCGTTCAGTGACAGTTGCCCACAGGAACGTAGTCCTAAAGCGTTGACGCCACGGCAGATATCGCCTTATGTCAACTTCTGGATAGAAGTTGACATGATGAGATTTGGGATGCTGTTGTGGGGCTATGTCCCTGAACAGACTCCGAAATTCCAACCACCCGAAGGCGGGGTCCACGACCAAGGTGGAGCCAATCCGCGACCGGGCGGATATCAATGTCATCAAGAAAAGTTTATCGGAGCGACCGCGTGATCTGTGCCTGTTCACGCTCGGCATCAATACCGCCTACCGCGCGAACGAGTTGCTGTCGATCAGAGTGGGACAGGTCGCGCATCTGCGGTGTGGAGACAGCCTGACGCTCCGGCAATCGAAGACAGGCCGGGACCGGATGATCACGCTCAATGAGACGGCAACGAATGCACTCCAGGACTGGCTACAACGTCATCCCGCCCCGGAAGACGATGCGCCGCTCTTCCCGTCTCAGCGCACGCGTAAAGCGCTTACCGTCTCACCCTTCATCAACATGGTCAAAGGCTGGTGCCGGGAGGCGGGCCTCAAGGGAAACTATGGCTCTCATACCCTGCGCAAGACGTGGGGATATCACCAGTTGCGTGGCAACACCAAAACGCCGCCGCATCTGGTCCTGCCGCTACTGATGGAAGCCTATGGCCATGCCAGGCAACAGCAGACGCTGGAGTATCTCTGTATTCAGTCGGATGAAGTCGCCAGCCTGTTCATGCAGGTGGAGCTTTAGAGGAAGCAATCAGTTTTGAGGAATTGGGTCCCCACCCGGAAAATCGACACGGTCTCCGTCGGAGTCTGAAAAGTCTGCATACATCGCATCAGTCAGAATTTTGTGCGCCTCGCCGTTCCGGTACGCTGATGCGTGCTCCACTGGACGGCGCAGATTTGCATCCCGAATCCACGGATCAAACGTGGCGTGTGAACTTGCGGCACGAAGGAAAGCGTTGCTGCCATAAGACGCGGCGACATGTACTGGGGTCATTAGCAGGCGATGGGGATCTTGTTCTGAAAGAGACTGACCATCCTGCAACGCAAGTGCGAGTTCTTGTGGGTCATCGTTTGCAGCAGCTCGAAAGATATTCGGAGGCTCCTTAGCGGGCTCTTGTTTATTCATTGTTACGTTATTACTCATTAAAATAAGAACCCACGATAAATCGTATTGAAAATTTTGTCAAAGTTTTCAGATTGTTCCATCTGGGGAAGCATACGGAACTTATATCTATGGCGCTCACCCGCATAATGATCCTTTGACCATTTTGCGCTCCCGTCTTCGTTGAACTCGATACCTTCCAAATAATCTTCCATGATCGGGTCAACGCGGTTTAAATACTTATTCTTGGTCTGACTCATAACAATAGATGGCGAGATTGAAGTCGCAGGATGGTCGAGAAAAATATTCATAGTGTATTTTTCGCTTCCGGTAGCAAAGTTGGAAAAGACGAACTCCAATTCTCCTGCCGCGTAGCCTCTCAGCGCTTCACCCTGATACTGCGGCCTGTATTGAAACATCATACAGCGTCTACCGAAAACCTGGAAGCCAAGCCCAAGGCGCGTTGCCAGTTTCTCCTCTTCCAGCTCAAAATCTGAAGTGGGAACGATAAAAACCTCGCTGAAAACGATACGTTTTGGGCTATAGTCGTCAGGGTCATGTACATCAAAGGCGCAATATGCAACGACCGCTTTCAGAACGCCCGCCTCTTCGATCCCGAATTTAATCGCTACATACTGAAACCACGAATTGGCAATTTTTGTCGAAAGCAGGCCGTGATCACCAATCCATTTGATTAGTTGAACGGTGTCCACATCATAACGCCGAACTTGATAAATGTCTGAAATGACATGGGCAAAATAACGATCCCGGTCTTCAATGACCTTTTCGGTTGCCGGGACTTTGTTATCCGGGTGATCAAGAAGTGTAATGAACCGATCCACGAAGCGAAACCTTTCATCGGCCAACACATTTCCCTTTTCCCAATGCTCCAGATGCTGTCGTGTCAGACGCGGATCGAAGCCTTCGGGGTGCTGGGCGTCTTCTATGGCCATAATCCGATCACGAAGATCGCCCCAACCCCGACGCCTGTAACCAAGCTCTTGACGCTCCTGTTCTTTCAGATGGAGAAGTATTTTAAGGCAAATTGACTTCCATTCATTTGGGAATGACCGCCGACTTAGCTCTGCCCGAATGCCAGATTTGTTGGCATTCGGCGCTTTGCCAAATTTCTTGGCATACTCAGCAAAATTGACCGTGTTCTCTTCGTTCATGCGCTGCTTGTAGCAGAGTTAGAGCAAGAGAGGACGACAAAATGGCCAGTGGCGGCTTCAACAAATCGGCCAGCGGTGTGGTGTTCTTCGCGGGCATCGCCCTGACCTACCTCGCCATGCCGTATGTGTATGAGCCGAGTTATCACTGGCTGATCGATTTTACCCTTCGAACCTATGGGCCTGCGCCGCTTGGCTGGCTGGGTCTTGGGTGGAAGATCGTTCTCGCCCTCCTGCTCTTCAACACGATCAGCGCCGTTCTGTCTCTTTTCGTGACGCGTCTCAGCACCCGTCTGGCGGAGCGTTTTTACCGATCTGATCTGGAGGAATGAACCATGAAGAAACTTCTGCACCTGCTGGACCGCGCCTTTCGCAAGGATGAACAGGTCCTGGTGTCGCGTGTAGTCGAAGAACATCTGGAAGCCACCCGTGTCATCAACTGGCCACTGATCGCGTCTCTGCTGTTCCTGCTTGCGTTCACGCTCAACGCCTTTGGCGTCATCCATATCGAGTAGGGATTGCCGCCATGAGCTATCCCTTTGGGAACGAAGACGCCCCCTTCGGCTCTGCCAAATGGGCTGATGCTGCCGAAGCAAAACTGAAGGGGATGTTCCGCCGTGATGAGAACTCCCCTGTCATCGGGCATATCGACGGCCAACCCATCTATTTCCACGGAGACGGCGGAATCGTCATTGTCGCCGGAAGCCGCGCCGGGAAAGGTGCCTGCTTCTTGGTGCCGAATATCTGTGCCGGGCAATGCCGCAACCGGACGCAAATTGTGCTGAATACCAAATCTGATCTGGCCTACATCACTCTGAACCAGACAATGGATAACAAGGCGGTCTATTGCTGGGACCTGGAGGGCATGCCCGGTCTGCCGCAGGATAGTGTGAACCCCTTCGAGCCGCTGAAAAAGTCCTCTCCCCGACTGATGGCAGATATCAAAGTCATCGTGCGCGGCCTACTGCCTCCCAGCGGCAGCAGCAACGGGAAGTATTTCGAAGGGCGCGGACGCGATGTGCTGGAAGCGCTGACTTATGTGATCGTCTGGCGCGATGGGGACGCCACGCTTCCTGCGCTGTATGAGGCGGTCAATACCGCCCTGATTGGCGGAGAGCGCTGGAAAGACCTGGCTGCCGATCTGGATGCCTGCGGCAATCTTCTCTGCCAGCGTGTCCGGCGCGAAATCCAGACTTTCCTGGACGATCCGCACGGGGCGATGAAGGACATCATGGGCGAGGTGACCAATGCCTTGTCCTGTCTGTCAGACCCGAAGGTCATGGAAAAGGTGTCGCCCCCTTTTTCCTGTTCGATGGAGCACGATCTCTGCGCGACTGAGCGTTTCGCCAACCTCTTCATCATCTGCGAGGCGCTGCACATGGAGACACGCGCGCCGATCATCCAGGCCATGCTAAACGCCCTGTTCGTCGTGAAAGGCAGAAAGCCCGAAGCACCGCAGCAGGACTGGATTATGGATGAGGCCGCGCTGTTGCAGGGCTTCGACCTGCTGCCGAAGCTGTTCAGCTATGCTGCCGGGCTGGGCATCCGTCCGTGGGCGATTTTCCAATCGCTGGACCAGATGGATGCCCTTGGTCACAAGGCGCGGCAGATCATTCTCTCCAGCGCCCAACTCCAGATATATTTCGGGATACGTGAACTGACGACGGCACAGTCACTCTCCGCCATGATCGGGGACGAAACACTGTCGGTCAAAGACCCGATCATTCAGGTCCGGGCCAGATCGGAACGGCGCAAATTACAGCAGTCCCTGTTGGACGGGGCTGACCCTTTCAAGATCATGCCAGGGCTGTCGCGCCTGAACTATGAGGCCCGGCACCGTAAACAGATGGGACGCAGGCTCTGCAAGCCCGAAGAAATCCTACGCCTGGCAGATGAACACATCATCTATATGGACGGTCTTAGCGGCCTGCTTCGCGCGCGGCATCCGCCGTACTGGCTTCAGGAAGAAATGGCCGGGAGATACCTGGGAGACCCGCAGCACCCGCCAATCGATTCCGTGATGATTATGACGGTGGATGGCCCCCGCCGCGCCCGTGTCATCACCAAACCTGTTCCTGAGCAATACGCCCACCTGCCGCAATACCGGGAGGGCTTGTGGTCCTATGTCGAGGGGCATGGAGAATGAGCCGAAAAAAGCCCACCCCGCCTGAACTACGGCACGACTTTCCACAGCCGCAGCCGCCCTGGGGAGAACCCAGCCGTGCCGATTTCGAACGTTACTGGCGAAGCGTTGAGGACCGTGAACCACCACAATCGCCTGAGCGCGGGCCTGTATCAGCCGGAGACGACTTCCGGGAAGTCAGCGCGAAGCGGAAAGCGCCCCGTAATCGTGGACGCGGACGCTAACACGCGGAAAAGTTGAGAAAAACATTGAAAGGAGAAAGTGCCATGTGATATGTTCCTTGTTTGTTCTTACTTGCTGAGGGCATTCCCTCGCAAGGAAAAAGAACGAAACGACATCCCAGACAACTGAACACCCAACCAAGGAAAGGAGTAATTTCCATGGACAGCACAACTGTATCCAACAGACCGATTGAAACCCTCCGCGACAGCCGCCTGAAAGCGGCGATCTGGGAGAACGCAAGCGAGACCGGGCCGTATTACACGGTGACGCTGGCAAAACTCTATGACGACAAAGACGGCCAGACAAAAGAAACCCAGTCCTTCTCCGCAAGTGAACTGCTGCGGGTGGCGGAACTGGCCCGTGAAGCCCACGGCGTGGTCCGTGACCTGAAACGGGAACGCACCCAGGAGCGCAAAGCTGAACAGGCCGTGGAAGAGCGTCCGTCACAATCGAACCGTCCAGCCCGCTTCCGCAGGTGAAGCGCGGGTCAGCGAACGGGCGGGCGCTTGCTCTGTGGGGGCTGCGCCCGCCCTGACATCGAAAATCAGAGAAAAGAAAGGATGCATCATGAGAGATAGAGGGAAAACGAAGGATGAGTTGAAAGACAACGCCACGCTCGGTCCGCCGCGCGCGCTCGGTGACCGCCTACTGGAAGAGTATGGTAGCGCTCTGGACGGTGACAGTCTGACAGACGGGCAGAAGAAGGAATTCCTGCTCGCCCTGTGGCAGATCATGGTCGCTTTCGTGGACCTCGGATTCAGCGTGAAATCCGGGGATAAATTGTTTCCCGAAAGTGACGTGGGCTTCGATGATGTGCTAAACTACATCTGCCTTGACGACCCCGCGCGTGAAACAGTCGCATCCCCTGAAAACCAACAAAAAGAGGAGCGACCATGAGCGCAGAACATCTACCATTATCCGATCCGACAATTCCTAAGGCGGTCATTTACTGCCGGGTATCCTCAGCCAAACAGGTTGAGGAAGGCCACGGCCTTGAGTCCCAGGCGACCCGTTGCCGCGAATATGCGGAGCGCAAACGCTATGAGGTCATCAAGACCTTCTATGAACGGGGCGTGTCAGGCGGCCTGATGGACCGCCCGTCCTTCAATAAGCTCATTGCCTTTATCAAAGCATCGAAATTGGACGGCGTGGTTGTCATTATCGACGATATCAGCCGCTTTGCCCGCGACATTGAGAGCCACTGGACACTCCGCCGTACCCTGAAAGATATCGGCGGCAAGCTGGAAAGCCCGTCCATCACCTTTGGCGAGGATTCCGATTCCGTTCTGATTGAGAACCTTCTCGCCTCCGTCTCGCAGCACCAGCGCCAGAAGAACCGCGAACAGACCACCAACCGCATGCGCGCCCGCACTATGAACGGCTATTGGTGTTTCCCTGCGCCACCCGGCTTCAAATACGCGCGTGTGGCCGGGCACGGTAAACTGCTGGTTAGAGACGAACCGCTGGCCACCATTATTGCCGACGCGCTGGAGGGATTTGCGACCGGGCGCTATGCTTCCCAGTCCGAGGTTAAATCCTACCTCGAATCCGAACCCGCCTTTGCCTCCCGCTTTCCAAGTGGTTTTGTACGCTATGAAGAGGTGATCCGGCTTCTCACGCGCCCGCACTATGCGGGCTACATCGAGGTGCCCGCCTGGGGCATTCCACTCATGAAGGGCAAGCATGAAGGGCTGATAACGTTGGAAACCTTTACCCGTATTCAGGAGCGTATCAAAGAAGGCGCACGCGTTGCGGCAAGAGCGGACATCAACAAGGACTTTCCGCTTCGCGGCTTCGCGCTCTGCGGTGATTGCGAAAAGCCGCTCACCTCCTGTTGGTCGAAGTCAAAGACCGGGGACAAGCATCCCTATTATATGTGCTTCAACAAAGGCTGCGGCTCCTACCGGAAATCTATCCGGCGTGACGTGATTGAGGGCGAGTTCGCGGACCTGCTGCAGGAGGTCGTGCCATCTAAGGCCAATCTGTCCCTGGCCAATCGTATGTTCTCCGCTGCATGGAACCAGCGTCAGGAAAGCGCCCGTGAAAACGCCGCGCTCTATGCCAACAAGATCGGTGAACTGGACAAACAGGTGGAGACATTACTGTCCCGCCTGATGGAGTCCGACACCAGCACGGTCGTGAAAGCCTATGAAAAGAAGATTGCCGAACTGGAACAGCAAAAGCTCCTTCTGGCTGAAAAGGCTGAACAGACTGGCAAACCGAGAGCCGCCTTTGAGCAGTTGTTCGAACTCGCAATCAAGTTTCCGGCAAGCCTTTGGAAAGTATGGGAAAGTGGTCGTTTCGACCTGCAACGACTCGTCCTCAGACTGGCCTTTGCAGAGCGTTTGCCATACAGCCGGGAAACAGGGTTTCGAACCCCGGAATTATCATTCCTTTTCAAAGTGTTAGGGGGAGAATCCGTGCAGGATTGTAAAATGGCGGAGCGGGTGGGATTCGAACCCACGGTACGCTTTCACGCACGGTAGTTTTCAAGACTACTGCCTTCGACCGCTCGGCCACCGCTCCGTTCGGCATGTGCTAGCGGGCTCCACGGGTTTTGACAAGGCGGTGAGCCAGTCGCGGCAGACGCCGACGGGGTAACCTCACCGCTCGGCATCCCACAGGTTCGCCGGTCTCGCGCAAGTAGGTAAAAAATCGCTGCGCCCGCCACGACGCAAGTGCTAACGTAGGGGTAACCATAAGGGAGAGGGGGGCATTCGTATGATCTTGGCGGTCGCAAAGCGCACAGAGCGCAAGGTGTTTTTCGCAGCATGCGGTGCGGCGGCGCTGCTGGCGCAGGCCGGGCAGGCCGGGACAGTGACCGTGGATCTGGGCGCGACCGGGCTCGGACAGCCCTTCAATATATTGCAGCCGTCGCTCGCTCTGACCGCTCTGGTTCAGAATTCCGGCGATTTCAACGATTTCGGCAAGGTCAAATGGTTTGCCGGGAATTTCGCGCCCAGCGGATACATGCTGGCCGATGGCGCGATGCTGGACATCGTCCAGAACCAGGTGCTGTTTTCCAAGATCGGCACGCAGTATGGCGGCGATGGGCGAAGCACGTTCGCGCTGCCCGACCTGCGTGGCCGTGCCATCACCGGCACCTCGGGCGGCATCACCCGCGGCACGACCGCAGGCGCCGTCAGCGCGACGCTGACCCAGGGCAACATCGCGCCCCATGACCACCAGACCGCTGGCGGGGCAAGCTCCGTCACCGGCAATGGCGATCCGTTCAGCATCGCCCAGCCGACGATCGCGCTGGATGCCAAGATCATCACCCAGGGCACCTATCCGGGCAGGTCGGGCAGCACGCCGGCCGACAGCTCCATCGGGTTCGTCTATTATGACGCCGAGCTGGGCGGCGCGGGCCCCAATACGGACCCGAACAGCACCCTTGCGAACGGCGCCACGCAGAGCATCGCAAACAATCAGGCGCTGTATTCCATCATCGGCGCGACCTATGGCGGCGACGGGCGCTCGACGATGGATCTGCCGGATGTCAGCGACCGTCTGGTCACCGGCACGGGCACCGGTGCGGGCCTGACACCGCGGCAGCTTGGGCAGGAAACCGGAAATGCCACTGAAACCATGGATGTGGCGGAGCTGCCGCAGCACGACCACGCGCTGCCCGGCGGCGGAAGCTCGTCCGCGACCGGCGGCAACCAACCCATCAACCTTATCCAGCCGGAACTGGCGCTGAACTATGTCATCGCCATCGACGGCCTGTTTCCGTCGCGCGGCCCCGGCAGCGGGCTGCCGTCCGGAGAGAATTTCCTGGGCGAGATCGCGCTTTTCGCCGGTAATTTCGCGCCCGGCGGCTGGGCCTTTGCCGAAGGTCAGATCCTGCAGATCGCGCAGTTCCAGGCTCTGTTTTCCCTCCTTGGGACCCAGTTTGGCGGCGACGGGCGCCGCACCTTCGCCCTGCCCGACCTGCGCGGCCGGGTTCCGGTCGGCGTCGCGTTGGTTCTGCCGGTCGGCGGCACCTTCGGCGCCGAAACCGCCAGCCTCGGCATCGGCCAGCTTCCGTCCCACACCCATCAGATCACCCAGACCGCGGCGGTGCCCCTGCCCGCCCCGGTCTTGATGCTGCTGGGCGGCCTGGGCGCGCTGCTGGGGCTCCGCCGCCGGCAGGGCTGAGCGCCGCTGCCGCCGCAATTTTTGTTGCGACTAATTCTCAATTGCATTGCCAGGAGCGGTGTGCGGGCTTATATCGGGTCCGACACCGCCCCTTGCGAAAGCTCTTCCCGTGCCGCTTTTCCGCCTGCTGACGACCGCCGCACTCCTCGCCGCTCTGGCCCATGCCGCCAATGCGGACCGCTTCAAGGCCGTCACGACCTTCACCGTTCTGGCCGACATGGCGCAGAATGTGGCCGGTGATGCCGCCGATGTGGTGTCGGTCACCAAACCGGGGGCCGAAATCCACGGCTATTCCCCTACCCCGCGCGACATCCTGCGTGCCCAGGACGCGGATCTGATCCTGTGGAACGGGCTGAACCTCGAGCTCTGGTTCGAACAGTTCCTCGACAATCTGGGCGATGTGCCCGCGGTCACCCTGTCCGACGGGATCGTGCCGATCCCCATCGCCGAAGGCGCCTATACCGGCAAGGCCAACCCGCATGCCTGGATGGGGCTGGAAAACGCCCTGATCTATGTGGACAACATCGCGCGCGCCTTCGCCACCCACGATCCCGACAACGCCGCCACCTATCTGGCCAATGCCGAAGCCTATAAGGCCGAGATCACCGACACGCTGGCGCCGTTGCGCGCGCGCGTGGCCGAGATTCCCGACGGCAAGCGCTGGCTCGTGACCTGCGAAGGCGCCTTCAGCTATCTGGCCCGCGATTTCGGCCTGAAAGAGCTTTATCTCTGGCCCATGAACGCAGACCAGACCGGCACGCCGCAACAGGTGCGCAAGGTGATCGACGGGGTGCGCGACCACCAGATCCCGGCGGTCTTCTGCGAAAGCACCGTCAACACCGCGCCCGCCCAGCAGGTCGCGCGCGAAACCGGCGCCGCTTATGGCGGGGTTCTCTACGTGGACAGTCTCAGCGACGCGCGCGGACCGGTGCCGAGCTATCTCGACCTGCTGCGCGTCACCTCGCAAACCGTGGTGGACGGCCTGACCGGAGCGCCCCGATGACCCCGCCCTCCTCCGATCCCGGCGGCGGCATTTGCGCCCGCGACGTGACCGTGTCCTATCGCAACGGCCACACCGCCCTGCGCCATGCCACATTCGAAATCCCGCGCGGCACCATCACCGCACTGGTCGGCGTGAACGGGGCCGGCAAATCCACGCTCTTCAAGGCGCTGATGGGGTTCGTCCCCGCCGCCGCCGGCGACATCCGCGTGCTGGGCATGACGGTGCCGCAGGCCCTGTCGCAGAACCTCGTCGCCTATGTCCCGCAGGCCGAGGAGGTTGACTGGACCTTCCCGGTGCTGGTCGAAGACGTGGTGATGATGGGGCGCTATGGCCATATGGGGTTCTTCCGCCGCCCCCGCGCCGCCGATCACGCGGCGGTCGACGCGGCGCTGGCGCGGGTGAACATGTCCGACTTCCGCCACCGCCAGATCGGAGAGCTCTCGGGCGGCCAGCGCAAGCGCGTCTTTCTGGCCCGCGCCCTGGCCCAGGCCGGGCAGGTCATCCTTCTCGACGAACCCTTCACCGGGGTCGACGTCAAGACCGAAGACCAGATCATCGCCCTTCTGCGCGAATTGCGCGACGAAGGCCGGGTGATGCTGGTCTCGACCCACAATCTGGGATCGGTGCCGGAATTCTGCGACCGGACCGTGCTGGTCAAGGGCACCGTTCTGGCGCATGGCCCGACCGAACAGGTCTTCACCCGGCGCAATCTGGAACACGCTTTCGGCGGCGTTCTGCGCCAGTTCACCCTGGGCGGCGAGGACCTGCACGACGACGACGATCCGCGCAAGCTCAACGTCATCACCGACGACGAACGCCCGCTGATCTTTTACGGCGACACCCAGAAAGGCCCCGGCGCATGACCCTGCTGTGGGAGCCCTTCACCTATGGCTACATGACCAACGCCATGTGGGTGTCGGCGCTGGTGGGCGGGGTCTGCGCCTTCCTGTCCGCCTATCTGATGCTGAAAGGCTGGTCGCTGATCGGCGACGCGCTTAGCCATTCCATCGTGCCTGGGGTGGCGGGCGCCTATATGCTGGGCCTGCCCTTCGCCTTTGGCGCCTTCCTGTCGGGGGGGCTCGCGGCCGGAGCGATGCTGTTTTTGAACCAGCGGTCGGGGCTGAAGGAAGACGCGGTGATCGGGCTGATCTTCACCTCGTTCTTCGGGCTCGGGCTCTTCATGGTGTCGCTGCAGCCCATGGCGGTCAGCATCCAGACCATCACGCTGGGCAATATTCTAGCCATCACGCCCGAAGACACGCTGCAGCTGGTGCTGATCGGCGGCATCTCTCTGGCGGTGCTGCTGGCCAAGTGGAAGGACCTGATGGTGGTCTTCTTCGATGAAAACCACGCGCGGTCCATCGGGCTGCGGCCCGGGCTGCTGAAAGTGCTGTTCTTCACCCTGCTGTCGGCGTCGACCGTGGCGGCGATGCAAACGGTCGGCGCGTTTCTGGTCATTGCGCTGGTGGTCACCCCGGGCGCCACGGCCTATCTGCTGACCGACCGCTTTCCCCGGCTCATCGCGCTGTCGGTGGCCATCGGGTCGGTGACGTCGTTCATCGGCGCCTATGCCAGCTATTTTCTGGACGGCGCCACCGGGGGCATCATCGTCACCCTGCAAACGGCGATCTTCCTGATCGTGTTCTTTCTGGCGCCGAAACACGGGCTGCTGGCCGCGCGGCGGCGCGCGGCCGCGGCGCTGCGCCCCGATCCCCCCCTGCCCTCCGTCACCGTTGCGGAGCCGCGGCCATGACCGATCTGCTGCTGCAGCCGTTCCAGCTGGCCTTCATGCGCGACGCCTTTGCCATCGGCGCGATCATCGCCGTGCCGACCGCGCTGCTGTCGTGCTTTCTGGTGCTGAAGGGATGGTCGCTGATGGGCGACGCGGTCAGCCACGCGGTGCTGCCGGGGGTGGTGCTGGCCTATCTGGCCGGGCTGCCGCTCATCGTCGGAGCGTTCGGCGCGGGCATGGTCTGCGCGCTCCTGACCGGATATCTGGACCGCAACAGCCGGATCAAGCAGGACACGGTGATGGGCGTGGTCTTTTCGGGCATGTTCGGGCTGGGGATCATCCTCTTCACCTCCATCGAAACCGACCAGCATCTGGACCATGTGCTGTTCGGCAACATGCTGGGCATCGGCGCGGCGGATCTGATCACCTCGGGCGCCATCGCGGCGCTGGTCAGCGCGGTGCTGCTGGCGAAGTGGAAGGATTTCCTGCTGCATGCCTTCGATCCGGGACAGGCGCGCAGTTCCGGCCTGCCGGTCGCCTGGCTGCATTACGGGCTGCTGGCGCTCCTGTCGCTGACCATCGTGTCCACCCTGTCGGCGGTGGGGATCATTCTGGCCATCGCCTTGCTGATCTCTCCCGGCGCCATCGCCTTCCTGCTGACCCGGCGGTTCAGCGCGATGCTGGCGCTGGCGGTCGCGGTCAATCTGCTGGCGACCTTCTGCGGCACCTATGCCAGCTTCTTTCTGGACAGCGCCCCGGCGCCGACCATCGTGCTGGCGCTGACGGCGCTCTTTCTGCTGGCCTTCCTGCGCCGGCTGGCCCTGACCCGGCGCGGCGAACGCGGCGCGGCAGAGCGGGAGCGGTCGGCCTGACGCCACGCGCGACCCAGACCCAGACCCAGACCCAGACCCAGACCCAGACCCAGACCCAGACCCAGACCCGGGCGGATCAATAGGCCTTACGCGTGTCCAGAAGACTTCCCGGCGTGCGCAGCAAAATCATCAGATCCAGCCACAGCGACCAGTTCTCGATATAGAACAGATCGTGGTCGAACCGGTGCCGCAGGCTTTCGGGATCGTCCACCTCGCCGCGCCAGCCATGGATCTGGGCCCAGCCGGTGATCCCCGGCGGCAGACGGTGGCGGGCCGAATAGCCCTGTACGATCTGGGCGAACCGCTCCTGACGGCTGGACCGCGCGTCCAGCGCATGCGGCCGCGGCCCGACCAGCGACAGGGTGCCGCCCAGCACGTTGAAGAGCTGCGGCAGCTCGTCCAGCGAACTGCGGCGCAGGAACCGGCCCACCCGCGTCACCCGGGCATCGCCCTTGGTGACCACGCGGTCAGCGCGCGGGTCGCATTGATCGGCGTACATGGTGCGGAATTTCCACACCCGGATCGGACGGTCGTTGAACCCGTGCCGCTCCTGCCGGAAAAAGATCGGACCCGGGCTGTCCAGACGGATCAGCCCGGCGACGAAGATCATCACCGGTGTAAAGACGAACAGCATCAGAGTGCCGAAGATCAGATCGAAGGCCCGCTTCGCCATCCGCCGTTCCGCCCGATAACTGGCCGGCAGCAACCCGCTGTCGGGATCGTCGGGAAAGGCGAAATCGCGGCTGAAGGCCGACAGATGCACCGGCACCGGCAGGACCCGGAACAGATCCAGCAATTGCCCGATCCGCTGATCCGCATGCTGAGGCAGGGTCAGGATGATCAGGTCGACTTCGGCCACGCGGCAGAATTCCACCAGCTCGTCGAACCGTCCCAGCCGCGGCACGTCCAGGGTAAGATCGCCCACCCGGTCGGATCCGCGATCGTCGAACACCGCGCAGACCCGGATGTCGTTGCCGGGCCGCGCGGTCAGCCCGCGCAGCAGCCGTTCGGCCTCCACCCCGCCGCCGGCGATCACCGCCCGGCGCGAGGTCAGCCCGCTCGCCACAGCCCAGTCCGCCGCCGCCGCAAGGCACAGCCGCAGGGGAATGAACACGATCAGCAGCGCGCCAAGCCCGGCCCAGAAGATCCCGCCCGGCACCGCCGGACCCGCCTCGAGCGCCGCCACGAACAGCGCCAGCGCCACGACACCGCTGACCTGCAGCGCGCTGCGCCGCATGCGCACCAGATTGCCCAGCCGATAGGCGCCGATCGCGGCCAGCACCGCGACGGTCAGGACCCCCAGCAGCGCCGCCCCCCCGGCCGCCCAGACCGGATGAAAGGCCGCGACGGGGGTCGCGGCGTAGAATGTAAACCAGTAGCCCAGGGAAAATCCGAAGCATTCGATCCAAATTGCCGTGACCGACAACCGGATCGGCGCCAAGGTCGGCCGAACCAGCGTGCGCGCCAATTGCGCCGCGGCTTCATTCAAACGGTCTGAGACCTGGATCACTGACATGACTGCTCCACACAACAACAGTTGGCGGCAGACTAGGGGCTCCGGGTTAAGGGAATCTCGCCAGATGTGTCAGTTTGTGGCCAACAAGACGGCCGCGCCCGGCAATCCGAACAAACGGGCAACTTCTCCCATGCCCGTGACCTTGCTCCCCTGGCTGGCTGTGGACGCGCCGCGCGCATAAGGGCCGTGACCGCCCCGGGCTGCCGGCCCCCGACGCGCCATCTGATGCCGCCCGCACCGGAAGCCTCCCGGTGACATAATCGGGCGCGGCGTCTTTGCCGTCAGGGCAAAGCGCTGCGGTGACAATGTGCATTTTTCGCCACTTTTGCACACCACTTCGGGACCCGCCTAAAGGTCGGCGAAGATGTCCGGTTCCAGCTCTTCCCAGAAGGCGAAGATCGCGCGGGCGTTCAGCGCCGATCCCCATCCCAGCCGGGCGAATTCCTCGCGCTCGATCGTGTCCTTCAGCCCCGACAGGAACAGCCGCTTGTCCGCGTCCCGCTGGGTCGGGCGGCGCGCCTCGGCCACTTCGCGCACCCGCGCCATGCGGGCCGCGCGCGCCCGGCGTTCGCTGGCCACGGCGGTCTCCCGCGCTTCCAGGGCGGCATCGCGCGCCTCATCGTCCACCTGCCGGCGCGCCGCGGCGGCCAGCGCCGGTTCCGACGGCACCGGTACGGGTTCGGCCTCGGCCCCATATCCCTGCTGGATCGCGGCGGTCAGATACCGCACCGGGCTTTTGACCCCCGCCTGCCGCCCGACATAATCGAGCTTGTCGCCCACATAGTCCTCGCCATGCTCGGCGATCCACTGCCGGGCCAGACGGTCGCTGACCCCCAGCCCGCGCAGCCGGTCATAGACCGCGCCCTGACGCACGCCCGCGCCGTCATCCATGTCCAGCATGGCCAGCTGCGGGTTCTCCTTGATCTTGAACCGGATCGCCGCGACCGTGCGGCCCATCTTGCGCAACTCCGGCTCCAGCAGGATGTTCGAGGTCTTGTTCACCTCCGCCACCGCCGGCTTGATGATCTTCGCGTTCAGCTGCTTGAACACCTCGTAATAGGGCGATCCGTCCACCCCCATCAGGCGCCGGAACAGGTCCAGTTCCCACCACCCGGTGCTGCCCGTGCGCACGAAGCGATAGCAGTTTTCATAAAGCGCCAGCGCGTGCCCGCTGGTGAACCGCCGCTGAATGTTCAGGTTGATCAGCGCAAACACCTTGGGGTCGTGCAGCTTCGCCGCCAGCGCCGGGGAATAGGCGTATTCGCACACGCCCCCCTTCAGCTTGGCATAGGACAAAAGCGCCGACACACCCCATTCATGCTCTCCGTCCTCGCCCAGCATGTCCCATTCGGCGACCGTCTCCGCCAGCCCGCGCAGCGATGCTTTCAGCGTGTCCATGTCGTTCGAATTGTACCCGATCATCAGACACAGGGTGCGCGCGTCGATCCGGTGGGTCGGCTGGGTCGCCAGCGCGTCATAGGCGTTCAGCAGCAGCACATTGCTCAGCTTGCGCTGCAGCAATGTCAGCTTGCCGGACACGTGAATGGCCGCCACATTCTTTTTCACTGACGCCCGCCGCAGCGGTCCGGTCAGCTTGTTGCGTGGGATCTCTCCCGCCATGGCCGCATAAGACATGTGCGTGATCCTGCTTGGAAGATGCCTCTGATGCGGTCTTTGCCGCTTGCCCCAGAGCCTGCCAGATCGGGCACCCGAAAACAAGTTTTTGATGGGTACCCATTTACGGTGCCCTGCTGCAGGGCGGCATCCCACATCCCGCATCCGGGAACCTGAGCCCGGTCCGGGGCCGCCGAACCGGCGCTGCAGCCGCCGGAACCGGGGGGTCACGGCCCGCCGCAGGCCCGAAAAGGCGCCGAACGGGGCCTTCCCGAAGCCTGACACCCCTGCCCCCGGGAATCAGTACCCGCTTTCCCGCACCCGGGCGCCGGTCGTCCCGTATCCGGGCACCAAAGGCCCCGCAGATCGGTACCCTTGAGGGCTTTAACCTTTATGGATCAAAGGCTTACCGGTCCTAAAGATTCTAAAATCCTCAAAGACTCCTACAAGCTTTTCAGACCTGCTGTGCCTTTTCTTTCGTGATTTTTCAGGGGTTTCGCGGCGAAACCTCATCCATTTCACCGCATGTACGCGGGATCATCCGGGATTCACAGGCTTGGGCAGATGTGCGATAGTGGGCGCAAATCATAACAAACACCGCACATCCTGCATTGAGGCAAACCGCATGACCAAGAAATCCGAGCTCCCTCCCCCGCCCTATTTCAACCTCGATCCCAAGGCCGCGGCGGACCGCCTGCCCCACCCTAGCGACACCGCCCGATTCGCCAAAGCCGCCGCCTTCGCCGCCCGCGGGCGCGAGGATCTGGCCAAGCGCGGCTATGCCCCGGACGGGCGCAAGCGGCTGCGCAAGTTCTCCACCTGGGAGGTCTGCCGCTATCTGATCCCCGTGGCGCCCGCTCATCTGCGCCGGGTGCTGAAGCAGCATCCCGACCTGCCCCAGGGCGAAGGTATCGGCGGCTCCAAATGGTTCACCCTGGAAGAGGTCCTGACGCTCCGCGGCCATTTCGCCGAAGGCGGCATCTCGACCAAGGAATACAAACCCTACCGCCCCGAAGGGCTGCCCGCCAAGATCGTCGCCGTGGCCAATTTCAAGGGCGGCGTGGGCAAGACATCGACCGCCGCGCATCTGGCCATGTCGGCGGCGCTGGATGGCTACCGGGTGCTGGTGATCGACCTGGACAGCCAGGGGTCCATGACCTCGATCATGGGCGGTCAGGTCGAAGATGAATGGAAGACCGTCTTCCCGCTGATCGCCAAGGACTATGCCCGCCAGATCCAGGAAGAAAACCTCGTCCGGGCCGCCGAAGGTCTCGACCCCCTGCCCCTGGACGAGACCCTGACCGCCGCGCTCGACACCCATGCGGGCGACGTGGTGCAGAAGACCCACTGGCCCAATATCGACCTGATCGGCGCGCAGCTGAACCTCTATTGGGCCGAATTCCAGATCCCGGTCTGGCGCATGGCGCTGCGCCGCTGGGCGCTGTGGGACGCGCTGTCGAACTTCCTCGAAGATGAGGATCTGCTGAACCAGTACGACGTCATCCTGCTCGATACGCCTCCCGCTCTTGGGTACCTGACGATCAACGCTCTGGCCGCCGCCGACATCCTGCTGGTGCCGCTGGGGGCGTCGTTTCTGGAGTTCGATAGCACGGGCCGGTTCTTCGACATGCTCTATTCGACCTTTGCCTCCATCGAGGACGGCGAAAACTCGGTTCGGCGCGCTGCCGGGCTGGACGAGGTGAAGTTCGAATGGGACGTGGTGCGCACCCTGATCACCCGGTTCGACGCCAATCAGCAGACCGATCTGGCCAACGTCATCCAGGCCTATTTCGGCGATTTCATGA
>JAGQRU010000100.1 GCA_020425105.1 Paracoccaceae bacterium | reverse complement strand
TGATCACCGGGTTCGGGCGCACCGGTGCGATGTGGGGGGCGCAGACCTTCGGCATCCGGCCCGACATTTTGACCGTCGCCAAGGGGCTGTCGTCGGGCTATGTGCCCATCGGCGCGTCGATTGTCAGCGACGAGGTGGCGGCGACCCTGGCGCGGGGCGGTGAATTCACCCACGGCTATACCTATTCCGGGCATCCGGTGGCCTGCGCGGTGGCGCTGGAAAACCTGCGGATCCTGGAGGACGAGGCGCTGGTGGCGCGGGTCGCGGACCGGATGGGGCCGTATCTGGCCGCCGCCTGGGCGGGGCTGGCGGACCATCCGCTGGTCGGTGCGGCGGAAACCTGCGGCCTGATGGGGGCGCTGGCGCTGAGCCCCGACCGCGCCCGCCGCGCGCCCTTCGCGGCGCCTGCCGGAACCGTCGGGCTGCGCTGCCGCGAGGCGTGCTTTGCCCATGATCTGATCATGCGCCATGTGGGCGACCGGATGATCATCGCTCCGCCGCTGGTGATCACCGAGGCCGAGGTGGACGAGCTGATCCGCCGGGCGCGCCGGGCGCTGGACGACACGCTGCTGGGGCTGGAGGCCGACGGGCTGATGACCGCAGGCTGAGGGCGGCTGAGGGCGGCTGAGCGCGGCGGGGTCGGGCGGCGGCGCGCGCGTCAGCGCAGGCCGGAGCAGGGCCCGTCAGATCGGGTCAGGTCAGGTCGGGCGGGGCGCTTCGCGCGGCATGCCGCGCATCAGCAGCATCGCCGGGGTGACATAGCACAGAAGCACCAGCGCCACCGGATGCGGCGAGGTGCCGTCGAAGGCGAGGCTGACCGGCACCGCGATCACCGCCGCGCCCACGGTGGCGATGGCGGTCATCACCGAGGTGGCGGTTCCCGCCAGATGTCCCAGCGGCTCGAGCGCCAGGGCGTTCAGGTTGCCCAGGGTGAAACCCACCAGCAGGAAGACCGACATGGTCCAGACGAAGAAGGCGGCGAAGCCCAGCGCCCCGGTGCCCAGCCCGACGAAATCGCAGGCCAGATAGGCCAGGGACACGACGAACTGACAGATCAGCGCCCGGACGATCATGCGGCGCATGCCCAGCCGCATGACCAGCCGCGAATTGATGAACCCGCCCGCGGAGCCGAAGAGCGCGATCAGCGCGAACCACAGCGGGAAGCTGTCGCCGCGGTGGAAGATCTGGTCCATGACCGGCTGCACCGTGGACAGATTGCCGAAGAGCATGCCGTAGATCAGGATCTGCACCAGGATCGACCGCTGCATGACCCGGTGCGACAGGATCTCTTTCGCGGCGCGGGCCAGCCGCCGCATATCCAGCGGCAGGCGGTCGGCCGGGGCCAGGGTTTCCGGCTGGCGGAGCATGAACCACAGCCCCGAGGTCAGCGCGAAGACGGCGAAGGACACGAAGACCGACCGCCAGCCCGCCAGGGCGATCAGCGCCGCGCCCAGCGCCGGCGCGATGGCCGGCACCAGTGCGAAGACCATCATGATGAAGGACATGATCTGCGCCATTTCGCGCCCGACATAGCGGTCGCGCACCACGGTCATGGCCACCACCCGGGGCCCGGCGGCGCCCAGCCCCTGCAGCACGCGCGCCGCCAGCAGCAGGTCCAGCGACTGCGCCCGCCACGCCAGCGCCGCTCCGGCGCAATAGACCGCCACCAGCACCAGCAGCACCGGCTTGCGTCCGAACCGGTCGGCCATCGGCCCCACGGTCAGCGTGCCGAGCCCCAGCCCCAGCACGAAGCTGGGCACCAGAAGCTGCACCCTGTCGGGGGCGTCCGGCGACAGGCTGGCCGCGATCTGGGGCAGCGCGGGCAGCATGGCGTCGAGCGAAAAGGCGATGACGGCGACCATCATCGCCATCAGCGCGATGAATTCGATCCGCGACGGCGCGCTGGCCTGCGGGCGCCCCCGATCTGCCATGGGGGTGCTCAGTTGGCGGAATCGGCGGCGGCGCCTTCGGCAAGCTCGGTCAGGACCTGCTGCCAGAGCGCCGTCGGCTGCGCGCCGGGCACCGCATGGGCGCCTGCGACGATGAAGGTCGGCACGGCGTCGACGCCCATCTTCCGGGCGGCCTGATCGGCCTTGCGGATTTCGGCCTTGTCGATATCGGATTTCAGCAGCCGCAGGATCAGCGCCGCGTTCATGCCAACGCTGTCGGCCAGATCGGCCAGCACGTCGATATCGCCGATGTCGCGGCCATCGCAGAAATAGGCGGTATAAAGCGCATCGACCATGGCGTCCTGATACCCTTCAACCCCGGCCCAGAAGATCACCCGGTGGGCGTTGATCGTGTTGGGCGTGCGGTCGATGGCGGCCAGATCCATGGGGATCCCGTCGGCTTCGGCGGTGGCGGCGATTTCGGCATAGGCGCGCACGGCGGCGTCCTTGCCGCCGAATTTCGCCTCAAGATACGCGCGCCGGTCCATGCCGTCTTCGGGCATGTCGGGGTTCAGCTGGAACGGATACCACGAGATCTGGAACGGATGCCCGGGCAGCGTGGCAAGGGCGCGGTCCAGCCGCGTCTTGCCGATATAGCACCAGGGACAGATCGGGTCGGCGAAGATCTCAAGCGTGATCATGAGGGGCCTCATAGGCCTCGCGTAGGGCGCGGCGCAGGATTTTTCCATTGGCGCCGCGCGGAAGCGCCGGCACATGACGATAGAGTCGGGGGCATTTGTACCGGGCCAGGCGGCTGGCTGCAAACGCTTGCAGGTCCGCCTCGGGCAGCGGCGCGGCGGCGGTGTAGAAGGCGGCGATGCCGGTGGCGTCGGCCTTCAGCGCCACTTCGACCGCTGCGACCTCGCCGATGGCGGGATGGGTCAGCAGCGCGGTTTCGACCTCCAGCGGCGACACGCGGAAGCCGCCCGCATTCATCATGTCGTCGCCGCGGCCCAGATAGGCGATGGCGCCGTCATCGGCCATGGCGCCCTGATCGCCGGTCAGAAACCAGATGCCGTCGGCGGTATACCGCGCACGGGTTTCGGCTTCGGCGTCCAGATAGCCCAGCATCAGCCCGGGATCGCTGTGATGCACGGCGATGACGCCGGGCATGCCGCGCGGCACCGGGGCGCCCGCGTCGTCCAGAATCGCCAGCCGCCGCCCGGGCTGGGGATAGCCCAGCGACCCTTCCGGCGCCGGATGTCCCGGGGCGCCGGAAATGAAGGTGGAGCATTCCGACATGCCGAAGGCTTCGTGAATGGCGCAGCCGGTGGCCGCCAGCCACTGCGCGCGTATGGCGGGGGGCATCTTTTCGCCCGCGCTGAGCCCGTGGCGCAGATCGGGAAACGCCGGCAGGGGGCCTGCCGCCAGCATCTGGCGATAGACCCCGGGTGCGGCGGCAAAGAGCGTGGCGCCATGCCGCGCCATCAGCCGGGGCAGATCGGCGCTGGCCTGTCCGGGCGCGGGAATGATCGCCGTGGCGCCCGCCGCCCAAGGGTCCATCAGCCCGGTGCCCAGCGTATAGGTCCAGTTGAAGGCGCCTGCGTGAAACATCCGGTCGCCGGGGCGCAGGTCGTACCAGCCCGCGACCATCATCTGCCGCGCCCAGATGGCGCGATGGGCATGCACCACGGCGCGCGCGACGCCGGACGTGCCCGAGGTATAGATGATATAGGCGGGTCGGTCCGGGTCGCCCAAGGCGAATTCGGCCGGGGCGTGATCGGCCAGGGCGTGGAACCCGGCTTCGTCCAGCACCGGGCAGGGGCAGGGATCGGGCAGGGCCACGCCCGCGCCCGCGACGATCAGGTCCGGCGCCAGCCCGGCGCAGATCGAAGTGACTTCGCGCGCCGTCAACTGCGCCGATGTGGGCACCGGGATCATGCCCGCGGCGATGGCGCCCAGATAGGCCAGCGGAAATTCGACGCTGTTGCCCAGCCGCAGCAGGATCCGTGCGCCGGGCGGCAGCCCCCGCGCCTGCAGCCCGGCGGCGATGCCCAGCACCCGGGCGCGCAGATCGGCGAAGCTCCAGCTTTCGGCGCTGTCGGGCCCGGCCAGGATCAGCGCCGGCTTGTCGCCCATATCCGCCGCATGGCGCAGCACATGCGCCGCCAGGTTGAAGGGCGCCGGGCAGGGAGCGAAGGGACCGTGATCATAGAGCGACTGCATCCCACAGCCCTAGGCGGGCGGCGCGGTCAGGGCAAGCGGGGGGCGGCGATTTGCGCGCCCCGCAGATGTGTCTTTTCAGCCGGGTTCGGGAAGATAGGTGTCCCAGAGCCGGTCGAGATCGGGATCGCGATGCAGATCGGCGGGAAATGCCTTGCGGGTCTTCCAGCCGGTGGTGGTGCCGCGGCAATGCATGTGGCGGAAGGTCTTCGAGGTGGTGAACAGGTTCTGCAGGATGCCGCCCACCTGATGCGGGTCCCAGACGCCGACGCGGTCGATCAGCCCGCCGGGGACGATGCACCACTTGCGGTTGCATTTCGGGTTGGGATCGGTGCGGAAAAGGTGGTCGCGCTGGCGGGCCGGGATCGCGTCCACAGACGCGGGATAGCCCCAATAGCCCAGCACCGTCACCATGCCGAACGGGTTGGCCCGTGCCGCTTCGAAGATGGTCTGGCCTTCGGGGCCGTGCACGATCTCGTCGATATCGACGCTGAGCACGGCACCGGCGCGCGCCAGCGCATCGCTGCGCGCAAGGTTCAGCATCGTGCTTTGGAAAAAGCGCGGATTGCGTTCGCCCCGGCGCGAGGCGGACATTTGCGGCCCGTACGGGAAAGGCGCGCTGTAGATCAGCCCCTGTTTCAGCCCCGCCACATCCCCCAGCGCGGCAGCCAGTTCGGCCAGCGGATAGGCGGTGGAGCCGTTATCGACCAGCACCACGGCTTCGGCCCCGTGCCGGTTGACGTTATAGCGCACCCAGTCGCGCACCCAGTCCACGGCGTTGTTCTTGTTCAGCGCCAGCAGGCAATTGAGTCCGGCAAACCGCGCGGCTTCGGTCGGGCGGGGGCTGATGGGATAGGTCTGCCCGGCCAGGGTCACGGTCAGCACGCCGTCGGGCACAGTGGCGCGGATCTGGTCGGTGCGTTTCCATACATGCTGTTTCACACGCGCGACCGGCGCGCCATCGCAGCGCAGCCCGTCGCGGAAGGGCGGCCAGAGGTTCAGCATCGGCGGCGCGTTCATGATCACCTGCCGCCCGTCTTCACTGCGGAACGCGTCATAGATCAGCGTGTGGCGGTCATAGGCCTGAAGATATTTCTCGGGCCGGTCGTTTTCCGGGCGGGAATAGTCCCGCAGCAGCCCGGCATCGCCATCAAGCTGGATATCGTGCAGGCGGACGATACGGATATCGGCAGTCATCGGTGTCAGTCCTCCCACCACCAGACATCGGGCTGGAACCCGACCCAGTCGCCATAGACCGGGATGGTGTCGGGATAATGCAGCTGGCGCACATGGGCGATGCGCGAGATGTTGGAATACCACAGCGGGATCACATAGCGCCCGGTGGTCAGCACCCGGTCGAGCGCCCGTGTCGCGGCGATGAAGTCGTCGCGGCTGGTGGCGTTCAGCATGGTTGTAATCATCGCCTCGGCGGCGGGGGAGTCCATGCCCATCCAGTTCAGGCTGCCGGGCAGGGTCACGCCGTCATGGCCCCAATAGAGCATCTGTTCATTGCCGGGGCTGAGCGACAGGGCCCGGGTATAGAACGCCATGTCGAAGTCGTAGACATTGGTGCGTTCGCGATACTGGGCGCTGTCGATGGTGGTCACGGCGACGTCGATCCCCAGCCGCTGCAGCGCTTCGGCATAGATGTTGACGATGGCCTGGTACTGCGCCGATCCCTGCCGCAGCAGGATTTCAAAGGTGAAGGGGTGCCCGTCCTTCATCAGCTTGCCGTTCACCGGGGTCCAGCCCGCGTCCTCCAGCAGCGCCGCGGCGATGCGCAGGTTCTTGCGGTTGCGGGCGGTGCCGTCGCCCACGGGCAGGGCATAACCGTCGAGCGCGCCGGGGGGCAGGTCGGCGGCGAAGGGCTCCAGCAATGCGCGCACGCGGCCTTCGGCGGGGCCGTGCGACATGGCGAGAACCGAATTGCCGAAATAGCTGGGGATGCGCGGATCCTGCCCGCCGGTCTGGGTCTGGGCGATGAATTCGTAATTGAAGGCGTGAATCAGCGCGTCGCGGACCCGCCAATCGGCGAAGACGGGCGCGCGGGTGTTGAAGACCAGCCCGGTGATGCCGGTGGGCCGCTGATGGGGGATTTCCGATTTCACGATATCGCCCGACCGCACGGCGGGGATGTCATAGCTGTCGGCCCAACGCGCGGCATCGCCTTCGCGGAAGGAATTCAGCGCGCCGGCCTTGAAGGCTTCGAACATCACCCCCGCATCGGCGAAGAAGTCATAGCGGATCTCGTCCAGCACGTTGCGGCCGCGATTGATCGGCAGGTCGCGGCCCCAATAGTCGGGATTGCGGCGCAGGATCAGGCTGCGGCTGGGATCGGCTTCGGCAATGACATAGGGGCCGGTGGCGATGGGCGCGATCATCGAGCTTTCGGCGAAATCGCGGCCGTCCCACTGCGCCTTCTTGAAGATCGGACGCAGGCCCATGACCAGCGGCAATTCCCGGTCCGGGGTATTGAAGGTGATGCGCACCTTGCCCGGGCCCGGAGAGGTGATGCTGTCCACCTTCTTCCACGAGCCGAGGAACCGCGGATGGCCCTGCGTGCCCAGGGTTTCGTAGGACCAGATCACGTCTTCGACGGTGACGGGGCTGCCGTCGGAGAATCGGGCCTCAGGCCTTAACGAAAATTCAACCCATTGGCGATCCGCGTCGGTTTCAACCGATTCGGCCAGAAGGCCGTAGAGCGTGAAGGGCTCGTCCCAGCTTTGTGTCAGAAGGCTTTCGAAAACATGCGCCCGCACGCCCCAGGGCGCGCGGCCTTTCAGAATATGCGGATTTAGCGCGTCAAACCCCCCGACCTCGCCGAAAACGATGCGTCCGCCGGTGGGCGCATCGGGGTTGGCATAGGGCAAAGACACAAAATCAGGTGGCAGGGCAGGGTCGCCATACATAGCTATGCCATGCTGCGGGTCTGCCTGCGCCAATGCAGACAGCGCCAAAAGCGCCGCGCCGACACGCGCGGCATGTCTGACGATCGTCAGGGGGAAGGCCATTTTTGGATCCTGCTCGTTATAACCTGCTGCCGAAATTATCAAAGTTTTGCGGCATCTCAAACTTTTGGGTTGGAGTGTGCAACGCGATTGCCTATATTGGGTGCACTGCTCGATAGGTTTCTTGCCTGTATGAAACCTGCCTCAATGACTTAGCGCCCGCCTTGTGCGGGCGTTTTTTTTGGCGCCGCAGCAAAAAACCGCCGGACACGGGGTCGGCGGTTTTTCGCACAAGCTGCGCGGCCGCCGGGGCCGCGGCGGGCACCTTATGCCCCGGATGCCCCAGCGCGGCGGTCGGCGTCGTAATTGTCCATCATGTGCCCGGTGACCCGCGCCACCACGTCGGGTTTCACATGCACGTTGTCGTCGATGAACGGGTTGTTGGAATAGCTGATGACCATCTCGTAGCTGGGGAAATAGTCCAGTTGCGGGAAGGCCGCGTCGAGCCGCGCCGCCACCGACCGCAGCACCGATTTGGAATAGGAATTCGCCATCACCACGTCCTGTTCGGTGAAGGTCGTTTGCAGCGGCACCGGCGACACGGTCAGCAGCACGTGTTTCAGACCGGCACCAAAGGCGATCTTCAGCGCGTCGGACAGCAGGGCGAAGGCGGTGTCGGGGTCGATCACGCGCAATTCGTATTGCGCCGCCTGTGTCTTGTCGCGGACCACGGCCGGCCCGGGCATGCGGTTCAGGTACAGCTTGTTGGCCTTGTCGTACCAGGCTTCGACCAGACCCAGGGTGATGATCAGCACGTCCGAGCTGACCAGATTCTGGTAGAGCGCGTCGATTTCGCCGCGCCGCTCCTGCACCCGTGCCAGCGGCAGCGGCACGCCGCCCGACAGCAGCAGATCGCTGAAGAGGCCGGGCTTTTCCTCGACAATCGCGCGGTCGCCGAAGGACTGCTTCTGCGCCGCATAGCGGATGCGCTGCGCCATGGTGCCGGGGTTGTATTCGTTCAGGATCCGGTTGCCGATATTCTGCGTGATTTCGCCTTCGGGCAGGCTGAAATGGCTGGTCGGAACGTTCCGGCCTTTCAGCTGTGCTTCGATGTTGCGGGCAAAGCAGGAGCCGATGGTGAAGATCTTGGAGTCGGTATTGATCGAAAACGTGGGGTTCAGGGTCGGATAGATCAGCCCGTCGGCATAGCGTTCGGCGTCGATACCGGGATAGCGGCTGCCGGCGGCGTTGGTGCGGCGGTTCTTCATCGCCTCTGCCAGGCTGAGCGATGTCACACCCGGAGCGTCCGCAATCGTGCTGTCATGTTCAGGGGGCATTGGGGCCATGGTCCGAGTCCTTTCGATCGCGAATCGCGGAAGAATGCGTTGACCGTCAGACTAGAAAGCTCTGCGGTGGCCGTCCATCGCGGATGCAGCATTGCGCGGTCCGGCGCCGGATTCAGCGCGGGTCACGGCCCGGAGGCTGCAGAAAAAGCGATGTGTTTGCGTGCGTCTGGCCGTCGTCCTTGCGGCAAAACCTGTCGCAGCGGGGCGTGCGGCGCAGAATGGGCTGGCCTTTGCAGATGCAGGATATAGCCTGCCGCCGAAACGCTATGGAAAGGATGCAGCATGTCGCTCAAGGGAAAAACCGCCGTTGTCACGGGATCGAATTCGGGCATCGGCCTGGGGGTCGCCATCGAGCTTGCAAAGGCCGGCGCCGACGTGGTGCTGAATTCGTTTACCGACCGCGACGAAGACCACGCCCTGGCGGCGAAGATCGGGGCCGAGTACGGGGTGACGGCGCGCTACATCAAGGCCGACATGTCGAAGGGCGACGAATGCCGGGCGCTGATCGAACAGGCCGGGAAATGCGATATTCTGGTCAACAACGCGGGCATCCAGCACGTGGCGGCGATCGACGAATTTCCGGTCGACAAATGGGATGCGATCATCGCGATCAACATGACGTCGGCCTTCCACACCACCGCGGCGGCGCTGCCGATGATGCGCGCGGCGGGCTGGGGCCGGGTGGTCAACATCGCGTCGGCCCACGGGCTGACCGCGTCGCCCTATAAATCGGCCTATGTGTCGGCCAAGCACGGGGTTGTCGGCATGACCAAGGTTGTGGCGCTGGAAACCGCGCGCGAGCCGATCACCGCCAATGCCATCTGCCCGGGCTATGTGCTGACCCCGCTGGTGGAGGCGCAGATCCCCGACACCATGCGCGAATACAAGATGACCCGCGAAGAGGTGGTGGAAAACGTGCTGCTGACCCGGCAGCCGTCGAAGGAATTCGCCACGGTGGAACAGCTGGGCGGGACGGTGGTGTTCCTGTGTTCCAGCGCCGCCGAGCAGATCACCGGCACCACCATTTCGGTGGATGGCGGCTGGACCGCGCTGTAACCGGCGGCTGGACCGCGCTGTAACCGGCGCCTGCGGCGGGGCGGCAGACGCGCCCCGCCAGTGGCCGGGCAAGGCTGCGCCCGGCGCTGCGGCGCGAGGCGCAACAGGCGCCGTCCGGGCGCAGGATGGCGTTCCCGCAAGACGGGAAAAACTCTATACCAGCGGGCAGCGGCACGGGCATCATGGGACAGTCCGGGCCTGATTTTTGGGGCCTGAAACGGCATTGGGGTGTGACGTGGCGAAAAAACGAATCAATTTGGCATTGCAAGGCGGCGGCGCGCATGGGGCGTTCACCTGGGGCGCGCTGGACCGGCTGCTCGACGAGGAAGATATCGAGGTCGAGGCGATCTCGGCGACCTCTGCCGGGGCGATGAACGCGGCGGCGTTCAAGGCGGGCTGGGCGTCCGGCGGGCGCGAGGGCGCGCGCAAGGCGCTGGCCGGGTTCTGGCTGCGGCTGGCGGGCGTCGACGGCCATGTGGCCGAAGTTCTGGGGGACTGGCTGCGCGCGGTGGCGCCGTCGCCCGCGTCCCTGTCGCGGATGCTGGAGTTGAGCCCGACGGTGCTGGGCACCGAAGGTCTGACCCGCATGTTTTCGCCCTATCAGCTTAATCCGCTGGGCTTTCATCCGCTGCGGTCGATGGTCGACGACCTGATGGAACAGGGCGATGTCGGCTGCAAGGACGAACCGAAGCTGATGATCGCGGCGACCAATGTGCGGACCGGCAAGGTGCGGGTCTTCACCGGGGATGAGGTGACCACCGACGCGATCCTGGCATCGGCCTGCCTGCCGACGATCTTTCAGGCGATCGAGATCGACGACCCAAAGACCGGCCGGCGCGAGGCCTATTGGGATGGCGGTTATATGGGGAACCCGGCGCTGTTTCCGTTGTTCTATCAATCGGAGTGCCGGGACATCCTGATCGTGCATATCAACCCGATTGAGCGCAACGATTTGCCCTTCACCAGCACTGAAATCCTGAACCGGATCAACGAGATCAGCTTCAACGCGTCGCTTCTGCGCGAATTGCGGGCGGTGGATCTGGTCAACCGGCTGATCGACGAAGGCATCCTGCCGCAAGGGCGCATGACCCGGAACCGGATCCATTCGGTGGCCGATGACGATTTCATGTCGCAACTGGGGATCGCGTCGAAAATGACCCCGTCCAAGGCGCTGATGGTGCAGCTGATGGATGCGGGGCACGCGGCGATGGACCGGTTCCTGGCGGCGCATAAGGACGATATCGGCAAGCAGTCGAGCGTCGATCTTCAGGCTGTTTTCGGCAGCGCCTGACGCGGGTTGGGCCTGGCGTCCCTCTCATCGTGTTGGCGGCGCAGGCCGCCCGCACGATTTTCTCGATATGCGGCGTGGAACTTCAAGATATTCGCATATCGCGTTGAAGAATAATGAATTTGTTCGAAGTTGATCAGGCCGCCCCGCGGATCAGCCCTGCCGCCAGGACCCACATCACCACGCCGATGCCCAGATCCAGCAGCCGCCATGCGCGCGCGCTTTGAAAAGCCGGCGCAAGCAGCCGGGCGCCATAGCCGAGCGAGAAGAAGAAGACGAACGACGCCAGCACCGCGCCGAGCCCGAAGGCGATCTTGGCGGGCGTGGCCGCGTATTGAGTGGACACCGCGCCGATCAGGCCCAGCGTGTCCAGATAGACATGCGGGTTCAGCCAGGTGAAGGCCGCCGCGATGGCCAGGGTGCGCCGCAGGGGCGGGGCTTCCGAGCTCAGGCTCAGCGCCGTGCCGCCGGTCCAGGCCGCATGCAGGCGCAGCGCGCCATAGACGGCCAGAAACGCCGCCCCCGCCAGAGCCATGAGGCGCGGAAAGCCGGGAAAGGCGGCGGCGATGGTGCCGAAGCCCGCCACGCCCGCTGCGATCAGGATCGCGTCGGAGACCGCGCAGAACAGGCACAGCGGCAGCACATGCTGGCGCAGCAGCCCCTGACGCAGCACAAAGGCGTTCTGGGCGCCGATCGCAAGGATCAGGGAAAACGCGGTGGCAAATCCCACCGCCGCCGGGCTCAGGATCACCGGATCAGCGCCAGCTTTCGCGCGCGGTCTTTTCCGGCAGACGCACCAGCGGCACCTCTTCCGGGCGGCTCTTGTCTTCGGGATAGACAAGCCCGGCCGAAATCACCAGTTTCGCCGCGTCCTCGATGCTCATGTCGAGCTCGGTCACTTCGCTCTGCGGGAAGAACAGCAGAAATCCCGAGGTGGGATTGGGCGTGGTGGGAACGAAGACGCTGATCAGCGCCTCGCTGCCGCCGGCCATGCGGTTCACCCCGCCCTTGGCATTGGTCGAGATGAAGCCGATGGCCCAGATCCCGCGGCGGGGATATTCGACCAGACAGGCCTTCTCAAAGCTGCTTTCCTGCTGGGCGAAGACAGTTTCGGCGATCTGCTTCAACCCGGTATAGATCGACCGGACCACCGGCATCTGTTCGACCAGCCCTTCGGCCCAGCTGATCAGCGACCGGCCGATCAGCCCCTTGGCGACCCAGCCGATGATCACGGTGAAGACGAGGAAGAAGATCACCCCGACGCCGCGCAGGTTGATGCCGATATACTGTTCGGGCCGCCACACGGACGGGACCAGCGGCAGGACGACGGAATCGATCCAGCCCACGACGCTCCACAGGAAATAGGCGGTCAGGCCGATGGGCGCGATGACGACGATCCCGGTCAGGAAGCTGGCGCGCAAGCTGGACATCAGACCGGGCTTGCGGCGGTCATGGTCATGGTCAAGGGGATCGAGCATGGCGTTTGCGGAGCTTTCCGGTTGGCGTATCGGCAAAAATCTAGGCAGTCGATGCCACGACGACAATGTGTGATCGCGGCCTGCGGCGTCCTGCCGGAACGAAGTTTACAAGGCGGTCATTTCGCGTGCAATCCGCGCCGCGAAGCGCGCGTTGTTAAGCACAAGGGCGATATTGGCGGTCAGCGACGCGCCGTCGGTCAGCGTGAAGATGCGGTCGAGCAGGAACGGGGTCAGCGCTTTTGCGGCGATACCCTGGGCGTCGGCCTCGGCCTGCGCGCGGGCGATGAGAGGGGTCAGCGTCGCCGCGGGAATTTCGGCGTCGGCGGGGATCGGCAGGGTCACAAGCTGGCCGCCGGGCAGGCCCAGTTGCTGGCGCAGCCGGGCGGCGCGGGCGATCAACGCCGGATCGTCCAGGCGCAGCGGCGCGGCAAGGCCCGCGCTGCGCGACCAGAAGGCGGGCAGGTCGTCCTGACCCACCGCGATCACCGGAACCCCAAGCGTTTCCAGTATTTCGAACGTCTTGGGCAGATCCAGAATCGCCTTGGCCCCGGCGCAGACCACGGTGACGGGCGTCTGCGCCAGTTCCTGCAGATCGGCGGAGATGTCGAAATGATCGGCCAGCCCGGGATGGACGCCGCCAATGCCCCCGGTGGCAAAAACGCCGATCCCGGCCAGCCGGGCGCAGATCATCGTCGCGGCGACGGTGGTGGCGCCAGTGCCGCCAGTGGCCAGACAGACCGCCAGATCGGCGCGCGAGAGCTTGGCGACATCCGGGGCCTGGGCCAGTGCGGTCAGCCGCCCGGTATCGAGACCCACATGGATCTGTCCGTCCAGCACCGCGATGGTGGCGGGCACGGCGCCTTCGGCCCGCACGGCGGCTTCGACCGCCTGCGCGGTGTCCAGATTGCGCGGGAACGGCATGCCATGGGTGATGATGGTGCTTTCCAGCGCCAC
>JAGQRU010000099.1 GCA_020425105.1 Paracoccaceae bacterium | reverse complement strand
CGGCGGTGGCCAACTGCTTCCACCACAGGGCCGTCGGGCTGTCGAGCGTCGATCCCCCGCCGATGAAATCCAGCGAAAGTCCGAACATCATCGGTGTCAGCCCTGCCATGGTCGTCAGCGTGGTCAGCAGAACCGGGCGGATGCGGGTTTCGGCGGTCCGGACGATGGCCTCGATCCGCGGCATGTAGCGGCTGTAATCCTGATAGGTGTCGATCAGCACAATGTTGTTGTTCACGACAATCCCGGCCAGCGCGACGATCCCCGTGCCGGTCATGATGATCGAAAACGGCTGGCCCATGACCAGCATGCCGATCAGGACGCCAGCGGTGGACAGCACCACCGCAAGAAGCACCAGCACCGCGTTATAGAAGCTGTTGAACTGCGCCAGCAGGATGATGAACATCAGCCCCAACGCCCCGGCAAAGGCATTGCCCAGGAACGCCTGGCTTTCGGCCTGATCTTCCTGGTCGCCGGTCCATTCCCAGTCGACCCCGTCTGGCAGCGGACGGTCTGTTTTCAGCCAGTCGGTCAGCACCGCGATGCGTTCATTGGCGGTGATGGGCTGGCCCTTGGCGTTGGTCAGGCCCGGAGCCACGTCGGCCTTGATGTCATAGAACCGCTTCTGGTCGACCCGATGGATTTCGGCCAGCTTGCGCACCGGCGTGATGGTGATGAAATTCGCCAGCGGGACCAGCCCGTCGCTGGTGCGCACGCGCAGCGTGTCCAGTGTCGATAGAACCCGGTCCGCTTCGGGCAGCCGCACGCGAATGTCGATCTCTTCGTCAGAGCTGTCCACCCGCATCGTGTCCAGCAGGATCCCGCGAGTCACGAGTTGCACCATCGCGCCGACGGTCGCCACATCGGCGCCGAAGCGTCCCGCCTTTTCCACATCGACGTCGATCTGCCAGTCGATTCCGGGCAGGGGCAGCGTGTCTTCGATGTCGACGATCCCGGTGGTGGATTGAAGCTTTGCCCGGACGGTTTCGACGGCGTCCCGCATGGGCCCCCAGTCGGTGCCGGTCAGGCGCAAATGCACCGGTTTGCCAGAGGCCGGGCCACGGCTGAGGTTCAGGATCTCGGTATAAATGCCCGGGATCTGGTGCAGGGCGGTTTCCAGCCGCGCCAGCACCGCGTCGCCGTCGTAATAGGGATCGACCTCGCTGTGCAGGAACAGACGCTTGATCAGCCCGCCTTTGGCCGCGACGCGGGGGCGCTGATCCCACGGGGTGATTTCGATCTGCACCTGACCGATCGTATCGCTGGGGCCTTCGCCGCCGCCGGTGTTCTGGTTCAGGCCGCCATCGCCCGCGAAGGCAAAGGCGCTGTCCACGCCGTCGGTGGCCAGAACCACGTCTTCCACCTGTTTGACCAGCGCATCCTTGTCCTGCAGCGACAGGTTTCCGCGGGCCCTGACATAGACGATGGCCTGTTCGGGTTCGCTTTCCACGAAGAAGTCCACGCCCTTGTTGTGCTGGCCGTAATAGGCAAACACACCGAACACAAACAGCGCGACCGCGCCGATGGTCACAAGCGGCATCACCGGGTTGGCAGAGATGATCCGGATCAGATGTCCGAACGGGGTGCGGCGGTATCCGGCCCGTATGGCGCGAGGCCGGACGGTGGGCTTGACCGCTTCCATCGCGATCGACACCAGCGATGCGCCGGCAAGGAACATGATCAGCCCGGGCACGGCGCCCATCACGCCGCCCGGCGCGGCGTCGCCCAGCAGGTAAGCGGGGTTCAACAGCGTCATTGCTCCCAGAAACAGCAGGTAAAGTGCTGCCGGAACCAGCGCGATACGTACCATCAGCGGCCAGGCGCGCAGGGCGTCCGAGATATGTCCGAAGGTGCGCGCAAGACGCCCCGAGACGCCGCCCATCACAGGAAGATAGACCAGCGCCACCACAAGCGATGCCGACAGCACGAAAATCAGCGTGACCGGCAGCATGCCCATGAATTGACCCGGCACGCCGGGCCAGAAGAGCATCGGCAAAAAGGCGCAAAGCGTCGTCGCGGTCGACGAAATGACCGGCCAGAACATCCGCTTGGCGGCCTCGACATAGGCATGCATCGGGCCGGAGCCTTCCGAGATGCGCCGGTCGGCATATTCCACCACGACGATGGCGCCATCCACCAGCATCCCCACCGCCAGGATCAGCCCGAACATCACGATGTTGGAAATCGAAACGCCCATGACCGCCAGAAAGGCGAAACACAGCAGGAACGAGGTCGGAATGGCAAACCCCACCAGCAAGGCCGGGCGCGCGCCGAGCGAGGCGAGAACCACGATCATCACCAGCGCGATGGCGGTCAGAACCGATCCTTCCAGCTGACTGACCATGGAAGCGACGGTCGTCGACTGGTCATTGGACGTGGTCACGGACACCGCGTGCTGCAGCTCGGCGGGCCAGGTGTCGCGTTCGGCGGCAACCTCGGCCCGGACCAGGGCCGCGGTGTCGATCAGGTTGTACCCCTTGCGTTTCACCACCTGCAAAGCGACCGTCTGCAGCCCGTTGAAGCGCGCGGTGCCGGCCCGGTCTTCGAAGGTCAGGCGGATATCGGCCACATCGTTCAGCGTGACCACCCGGTCGCCGTTGGTTTTGACCGGCAGATTGAACACATCGCGGCTGTCGTCGAACGACGACGGGATCTTCACCGAAAAGGCACCGCTGTCCATCTCAAGCTCACCGGCCGCGATCAGCTGGTTGTTGTTGACCACGGCGCCGATCAGATCCTGAGCGGTGATGTTATAGGCCTCCAGCCGCACCGGATCGATGATGACTTCCAGCATTTCGTCGCGATGCCCGGCAAGCGGCGCTTCCAGAACGGGTTCAAGCCCTTCCAGCCGGTCCTGAAGATCCTTGGCCAGCCGCAGCAAGGTGCGTTCGGGCAGGTTGCCGGTCAGGCTGACGATGATGATCGGGAATTCGGAAA
>JAGQRU010000098.1 GCA_020425105.1 Paracoccaceae bacterium | reverse complement strand
CCGATTTCCAGCCACTGCTTCTGCCCGTGCGACAGGATCGCGGCGCGCTGGTCGAGCATGTCGTCGAGAAAGATCATCCCGGCGATTTCGCGGATCCGGGCGATCACCTCGGCATCGCGTTTGAAGGTCAGCGCGCCGAAGACCGTGTGTCCGCGCGGGTACGAGATTTCCAGGTTTTCGAACACGCTCAGATCTTCATAGACCGACGGGTTCTGGAATTTCCGTCCGACGCCCGCGTGCACGATCTGATCTTCGCGCATGCGGGCCAGTTCCTGGCCCTTGAAGTTGATGGATCCGGCGGTGGCCTTGGTCCGGCCGCAGATCAGGTCCAGCACCGTGGTCTTTCCGGCGCCGTTGGGGCCGATGATCACGCGGCATTCGTTCGGGGCGACATAGAAGCTCAGATCGTTGACCGCCTTGAAGCCATCGAAGGAAACGGTGAGCCCTTCGACCATCAGCACGAAGTTGGGGTTGTGCACTGTCATCGCCGCCTCCTTATTCTGCCGGGCTGTGTTGGGCGGCGGGGTCGGCCGCCGTCCGGTTGCGTTTCAGAAAAGCGAGGCGAGGCTTGATGTAATCGTCGAAGATCCCGGCAAGCCCGTTGGGGAAGGCCATCACCACGGCGATGAACAGACCGCCCAGCCCCAGCAGCCACAATTCGGGGAAGCTTTCGGAAAAGGTGGTCTTGGCCCAGTTCACCAGCAGCGCGCCATAGACCGCGCCCAGGATCGACATCCGCCCGCCAACGGCGCAGAAGATGACCATTTCGATCGACGGCACGATGCCCACAAGGGTCGGCGACATGAAACCCACCTGCAGGGTGAACATCGCGCCCCCGATCGACGCGAAGGCGGCGCCGACGCAAAAGACGAAGATCTTGAAGCTGGCCACGTCATAGCCCGAGAACCGGACGCGGTCCTCTTTCTCGCGCATGGCGATCAGGATCCGGCCCAGTTTGGATTTGCGGATCACCTGGGCGACGAAAAGGCAGACGAAAAGCAGCGCGCCGTTGACGAAATACAGCGTCACCTTGGCGTCGTCGGGGCGGATGTCCCAGCCCAGCAGCGTGCGCAGATCGGTGATGCCGTTCACGCCGCCGGTATATCCCTGCTGTCCGATCACCAGGATGGTGGCAATCGCCGCGATGGCCTGGGTGATGATGGCGAAATAGACCCCGCCCACACGCCGCCGGAACATCGCAAGCCCGATGATGTAGGAAAACGCGACGGGCACGACGATGATCGCGGCCAGGGTGAAGGCGAGGCTGTGGAACGGCTGCCACCAGATCGGCAGCTCGGTAAGCTGGTTCCAGTCCATGAAATCGGGAATGCCGGGGGTGGACTGGATGGCGGTGTTCTCCGGGGTGGAGGCCTCCAGCTTCAGGAACATGGCCATGCAATATCCGCCCAGGCCGAAGAACACGCCCTGGCCCAGGCTGAGGATCCCGCCAGCGCCCCAGCACAGAACCAGCCCCACCGCCACGAACGCATAGGTCAGGTATTTGCCGAACAGGTTGAGCCGGAAGTCGTCGAGGATTGCGGGAAACAGCAGGAAGATCACTGCGGCGAGGATCACGAAACCCATGGCTTCGTCGAGTTCGAAGAGACGTTGTTTTTTCATGACTGTTCCCTCACTTGCGCAGCTTGAGGGCGAACAGACCCTGCGGACGCACCATCAGGATTCCGACCACCGTCAGAAGGGTCAGCACCTTGGCCATGGATCCGGACAGGAAGAATTCCATGATCGACTGGGCCTGGCTGATCGAGAAGGCCGACGCGATGGTGCCCAGAAGGCTGGCCGCGCCGCCGAAAACCACCACAAGGAAGGTGTCGACGATATAAAGCTGCCCCGCGGTCGGACCGGTGGACCCGATCATGGTGAAGGCGGCCCCCGCGACCCCGGCCACGCCGCAGCCGATGCCGAAGGTCAGGCGGTCGGTCCATTCGGTGTCGATGCCGACAGCGCCGGCCATGACCCGGTTTTGGGTCACCGCGCGCACCTGTTTGCCCCAGGTGGACCGGAACATCATGAAATAGACGGCCAGCGAAATGCTCACCGCCAGCACCATGACGAAAATGCCGTTGATCGGAACTTCGATCATGTCGGTGACGGGCAGCGACCCCATCATCCAGTCGGGGATCGTGACGCCCACCTCGCGCGCGCCGAACAGCGATCTATAGACCTGCTGCAGGATCAGGCTCAGCCCCCATGTGGCCAGCAGCGTGTCCAGGGGGCGCTTGTACAAATGCCGTATCATCGCCCATTCCACCGCCATGCCCAAAAGGCCCGACGCGAAGAAGGCGAGTATCATGGCGATGAAGAAATAGATCCCGAACAGGCCGGGCAGGTGTTCGGCGAAGAAGTTCGACACCAGATAGGTGACATAGGCGCCGAGGATCATGAATTCGCCATGCGCCATGTTGATGACGCCCATCTGGCCGAAGATGATGGCCAGCCCAAGCGCCATGAGCACGAAAACCGAAAAAAGGATCAGGCCGGCAAAGCCCTGCATGGCGAAGATCGCGCCAAGCTCTGACATGGAATAACCGGAGAACATGACCGGACGCTCCCGCTGGGAAAAGATACAAGGTGAACGGGCTGAAGAAAGGAGGGGCGGCGGAGGGGATCCGCCAGCCCCAGGGGAAACCTTACTGATAGCCTTCCGGGAACGGATCGGGTTCGACCAGATCTTCGGTTTCGAACACGACCTTGTATTGCCCGTCCGCCTGCGCCAGCCCGACCCGCGTCTTGGACCACAGGTGGTGGTTTTCGTGGATGCGCACATAGCCTTCGGGCGCCTTGGTGAATTCGATGCCCGGTGACGCTTCGCGCACCTTGTCCACGTCAAAGGACCCGGCTTTTTCAACCGCGGCTTTCCACAGCCACGGCCCCAGATAGGCCGCCTGCGTCACGTCGCCGATCACCATGTCATCGCCCCACATCTCTTTGAACGCGGCGACGAATTCCTTGTTGTTCTCGTTATCCAGCGACTGGAAGTATTTCATGCAGGCATAGGCGCCTTCGATGTTTTCCCCGCCGATGCCGCGGATCTCGTCTTCGGTCACCGAAATGGTCAGAAGCAGCGGCTTTTCCTTGGTCATGTCGATGCCGGCGGCTTTGAGCTGCTTGTAGAACGCCACGTTCGATCCGCCGACCACGATGGCGTAGATCACATCGGGCTTCTTCAGCCGGATCTTGTTGATGACCGAGTTGAACTGGGTGTGGCCGAGCGGATAGTACTCCTCGCCCACCACCTGGCAGCCTTCCATGAAGTTTTCGATGTGCTTGCGCGCGATCTTATTGGACGTGCGCGGCCAGATGTAGTCGGAGCCCAGAAGATAGAAGGTCTTCGCGCCCTTGGTCTTGTTCACCCAGTCCAGCCCGGCGATGATCTGCTGCGTGGCTTCCTGACCGGTGTAGATCACGTTCGGGCTTTCCTCGAGCCCTTCATAGAATGTCGGGTAATATAGGAACCCGTTATTCTGTTCGAAAACCGGCAGAACCGCCTTGCGGCTGGCCGAGGTCCAGCAGCCCATGACCGAGGCGACCTTGTCGTTCACCAACAGTTTGCGCGCTTTTTCAGCAAATGTGGGCCAGTCAGAGGCACCGTCTTCCTGAATATATTCGATCTTGCGGCCCAGAATGCCGCCTTGGGCATTGATCTGTTCGATGGCCAGTTTTTCTGCCTGCACCGATCCGGTTTCCGAAATCGCCATAGTGCCGGTGATCGAATGCAGGATGCCAATGGTGACCGTGTCGTCGGTTACAGCCAGCCCGGTGGTGTTGATCGCCGAGGTCGGAAAATCTTCGGCACGCAGGAACTTGGG
Organism: Paracoccaceae bacterium; assembly: GCA_020425105.1. Classification (GTDB taxonomy): domain Bacteria; phylum Pseudomonadota; class Alphaproteobacteria; order Rhodobacterales; family Rhodobacteraceae; genus Meridianimarinicoccus. The sequence continues at coordinate 9,464 of JAGQRU010000098.1, read as the reverse complement.
CGTGAAAAGGGATGCGGCCAGAGCGGCGCCTCCGGCCAGAATGGCGCGGCGGCTGGGGCCAGTCATTTGCGGGTGAGCGGGAACTTTCTTGTCCTCGGACATGATACCTCCGGTACGTGGTTCACAGTGTCGAAGGTCAGCATGTGCGGGGATGCTGCAGCGCGGTATACGTTGAATGACGTATTCCGATGGGCAGAGTTCCCCCTTAACGCTTTTTAAAGATTTTGGGGCGGCGACGCCCTAGGCATGGTGTGGGGGTTTCCTGCCAATCACTGGCGGCGGGTCGGAATATGATGCACGGATACCTGGAAGCGACGCCTCCGAAGCGCGAATACAACCAGTGGGTCGCCGACGAGACCATGGAAGATTTCGCGCTGCGCTTCACCGCGCGCCGGGCCCGGCGTTGGACAACGGGGCGCGTGGCCAATACCGCGCTAGGGTCGATCTCTTTTCTGGCGCTCGAGGCAATCGGCGCGGCCATCACGCTCAGCTTCGGGTTCCACACGGCGGCGCTGGCAATTCTGGTGGTGGGGCTGGTTCTGTTCCTGACCGGATTGCCGATCAGCTATTACGCGGCGCGCTATGGGGTCGATATCGATCTGCTAACGCGGGGCGCGGGGTTCGGCTATATCGGGTCGACCATCACATCGCTGATCTATGCGTCTTTCACCTTCATCTTCTTCGCGCTGGAAGCCGCCATTCTGGCCCTGGCGCTGGAGTTCTGCTTCGGGCTGCCGCTGATCGGCGGCTATATCCTCAGTGCGCTGGTCGTCATCCCGCTGGTGGCGCACGGCTTTCGCAAGATTTCCATCTTTCAGGCCTGGACCCAGCCGATCTGGATCGCGCTGCATGTGCTGCCGTTCGGGTTGCTCATTCTGGCGGGCGCCGATTTCGAGACCTGGACCAGCTATGGCGGCGTACATGCGGGCGAAAGCGGCGGGGCGGTGACGCTGCTGACTTTCGGTGCGGCCAGTGCGGTGGTCTTTTCCCTGATCGCGCAGATCGGCGAGCAGGTCGATTTCCTGCGCTTTCTGCCGGAACCGGCCGGCAAGACCGAACGGCGGCGCTGGTTTCTGGCCATGCTTGCGGCCGGGCCGGGGTGGTCGGTGCTGGGCGTCGTCAAGATGCTGGCCGGGTCCTATCTGGTGGTGCTGGCGGTCCATGCGGGGGTTGCCGCGCAGAATCTGACGGACCCGACGCAGCTCTATTTCACCGCCTTTCAGAAGGTCATTCCGCTTCCGGCCCTCGCGCTGGGCCTGACCGGCACGTTCGTCATCCTGTCGCAGATCAAGATCAACGTGACCAACGCCTATGCGGGGTCCATCGCCTGGTCGAACTTCTTTTCCCGGGTGACGCACAGCCACCCGGGCCGGGTGGTCTGGCTGATCTTCAACGTCGCCATTGCGTTCCTGCTGATGCAATTCGGCGTCTTCGGCGCGCTGGAAGCGACATTGGCCATCTATTCCAACGTCGCCCTGGCCTGGATCGGTGCTTTGGTGGCGGACCTTGTGGTCAACAAGCCGCTGGGGCTCAGCCCCCCGGGCATCGAATTTCGCCGGGCCTATCTCTACGACCTCAACCCGGTCGGGATCGGCGCCATGGGAGTGGCGGTAATCCTGAGCTTTGCGGCGGATGGCGGGCTTTTCGGTGCGCTGGCTGCGGCGCTGTCGTCCTTTATCGCGCTGGGCACCGCATTCGTGCTGGCCCCTTGCATCGCGTTTGCCACCGGCGGGCGGTTCTATCTGGCCCGCCCGGTCGCGCCCGCGGGCGACGAGGAACAGGAATGCTGCGTCTGCGGGTATTGTTTCGAAGCGCCGGACATGGCCGCATGCCCGTTTTTCGAAGGCCCGATCTGTTCGCTCTGCTGTTCGCTGGAAAGCGGCTGCGCGGATTTCTGCAAGCCGCAGGCCCGTGCGCCGCATATGATTGCCAGTGGCATCAAGGCGGGTCTGCCGCCCGCCGTGGCGCGGTTCCTGCTGTCGAAATGGGGGGTTTTCGCGGTCAGCTTCTCGACCCTCAGCGGCGGCATCGGCGCCTTGCTGCTGTTTTTGTCCCGTGCGCGCGGGGTGGAAAATTTCGGCGCCATTCTGGGGGTGATTTTCTGTACCGCGATTGTGGTGATCGGCATCGGCATCTGGCTGCTGATCCTGATCGAGGAAAGCCGCGCCAAGGCGCGCGAGGAAGCGGAGCGTCAGACCTCGCGGCTTTTGCGGGAAATCCGCGCCCATGAACGCACCGACCGGGCGCTACAGGAAGCCAAGGACAAGGCCGAAGCCGCCAATCTGGCCAAGACGCGATATCTGGCCGGGTTGAGTCACGAATTGCGCACGCCGCTCAATTCGATCTTCGGCTTCGCCCAGATCATCGAAGCCGACCCCGATATCCCCGCGCGGCGGCGCGAGGCGGTGTCCACGATCCGGCGATCCAGCGAGCATCTGGCCGGGCTGATCGAAGGCCTGCTGGATATCTCAAAGATTGAAGTGGGGCGGGTGGAGCTGAGCCGCGACCGCATCAACCTTCCGGCCTTTCTGGACCAGATCGCCAATCTGTTCCAGCAGCGGGCGCGCGAACGCAATCTGGACTTCTCCATCAAGGCCTCCGGGTCGCTGCCCACATGGATCATGTCGGATGAAAAGCGGCTGCGGCAGATCCTGATCAACCTGCTGGGCAATGCCATCCGCTATACCGACCGCGGGTCGGTGAATGTGACGGTGAAATACCGCAACGAAATCGCCACGATCGAGGTCCGGGATACCGGGATCGGGATCGACCCCAAACAGCTTGCCCGGATCTGGCTGCCGTTCGAACGAGGCACCAGCCGGGGCAGCAGCGGATCGGGGCTGGGGCTGACGATCACCAAGCTGCTGGTGGAAATCATGGGCGGAGAGATCACGGTGGAAAGCCGCCCCGGGCAGGGCAGCACCTTCCGCATCCGCATGATGTTGCCATCGGTGCCCGATCACGCGGCGCGCAAAATCACCAACCACCGCATCGGCGCGCAGAATCTGGCGACCGGGTATGCCGGGCGGCGGCGGACGCTGATGATCGTCGATGACGACCTGAACCACCTGTCCCTGTTCGAAAGCTACTTCCGCCCCATCGGGTTCAACGTCATTTCCGCCGAAGACGCGGAAACCGCTGAAATCCTGCTGCAGGATGTGCGGCCGGATCTGTTCGTGCTCGATATCGACTTGCCGCGCGGGGACGGGTGGAGCTTCGCGCGGGCCTTGCGCGCCGGCGGCCATCGGGCGACGCCGATCATCATGTGTTCGGGGCATGCGTTGGAATCCAGTGCGCGGGGGCAGGAGGACGGTGTCTACGACGCCTTTGTCACCAAGCCCTATAACCTGGCCGATCTTCTGGAAACGCTGGCCACGCTGCTGAAGCTGACGCTGGACTATGACGCCCGAACGGAGGCGCCGGAGGCCGCAGCACCCCCCCCGGAAGACAGGCCCATCCGGCTGAAGGATCTTCAAGGGCTGGCCTCCAGCGCGCGTATCGGGCATGCGCGCGGGATCGCCGACCGCCTGGATGAGCTTGAGCAGCAGGAGGATCCTCCGCTGGCGCGGATCGGCGAGTTGCGCCGGCTGTTGAACGATTTCCGCATGGTTGAGATTGAAAGGAAACTGAGCGAATGGATGGAAGCATGACACCGGTCGGCGCCCAGGTTCCGTCGATTGCGCTGATCGTCGATGATGATCCGGATTCGGTCCGGATGGTGTCCACCGCGCTGGAAGAAAATGGCACGACCGTTCTGGTGGCGCGCGATGGTGAAAGCGCCATCGAATTGGCCCGGCGTATTTCGCCCGATGTGATCCTGATGGACGCGATGATGCCTGGGATTGACGGGTTCGAAACCTGCCGGCGGCTGAAATCTCCGCCTTTGATGATCGAAGCGCCGATCATCTTCATGACCGGGCTGAGCGGCACCGACGACGTGCGCCGGGGGTTGGCGTCGGGCGGCGTGGATTACGTGTCCAAGCCGGTAAAGGTGGACGAACTTATCGCCCGCGTCACCGTGCATACGATCAACGCGCGGCACTTGCAGAACGCGCGTGAGGCGCTGGACTCGGGCGGCAGGTCCATCCTCGTCTGCACCGCTTCGGGGCGGCTGTCCTGGGCGACGCCCAAGGCGCTGGATCATCTGACCACGAACCATCTTCTGGACGACCGCGGGCATCTGACCCCGGCGGATCTGCTGGACTGGCTGGCCACGCTGCCGGGGCAGCCGGTGTCGCATGTGGCGCCGCTGGAAGGGCCCGAGACGAGCTATTTCTTCATGGGCTACACGGCGGATCATCAATTGCTGATCCGCTTCAGCAGCGGCCAGCAGGTGACCCGGAAGGAACTGCTGATGCACCGCTATGAACTGACGGCGCGTGAGGCAGAGGTGCTGCTGTGGCTGACCCAGGGCAAGACCAACCGCGACATTGCCGAGATCCTCAATCTCAGCACCCGCACGGTGAACAAGCATCTGGAACAGGTGTTCCAGAAGATGGGGGTCGACAACCGCACCGCCGCGGCGCTGCTGGCCGACCGCATCCTGTCAACCTGACGGGCGTGCGGCGCTGTGGGCCCGTGGGGCGAACGCGTCAGAGGTGAAAAGCCGCCGCACCTGCGATCATGCATGGACATTGGACGGCCGAGGGGCTACGAGAGCGCTTCTTTGCGCCCGATCCGGCTGCGCTGACCGATGGACATCCCTCGCATGATCACGACCCTTTCCGACGCCCTTGCCGAGCGCGGGTTCGATACGCTGACCGCCGTGCAAACCGCCGTCACGGCCCCCGAACTGGCGGAAGCGGATCTTCTGGTTTCCGCTCAGACCGGGTCAGGCAAGACGGTGGGATTTGGCCTGGCGATCGCGCCGACCCTGCTGGACGCCGATGGCCGGTTCGGCCCGCCCGCCGCGCCGCTGGCGCTGGTCGTTGCGCCGACGCGCGAACTGGCCCTGCAGGTTCAGCGCGAACTGGCGTGGCTCTACGGCAAGGCGGGCGCACGGGTTGTATCCTGCATCGGCGGCATGGATGCGCGCGACGAACGCCGCGCGCTGGACCGCGGGGCGCATATCGTCGTGGGCACGCCGGGGCGGCTGCGCGATCATATCACCCGCAAGGTTCTGGACCTGGCCGATATTCGCGCCGTCGTGCTGGATGAGGCCGACGAAATGCTGGATCTGGGGTTTCGCGAGGATCTGGAATTCATGCTTGCGGAAGCCCCGGCCACCCGCCGGACGCTGCTGTTTTCGGCCACCGTGTCGCCGTCGATTGCCGAACTGGCGAAGACCTATCAGCGCGACGCTGTGCGCGTCACCACGCTGACCGGCGCCACCCAGCATGCGGATATCGCCTATCAGGCGGTGCAGGTGGCCGAAGCCGATGCCGAACACGCAATCATCAACCTGCTGCGGTTTCACGATGCGGCGGCGGCGCTGGTCTTCGCCAACACGCGCGCGACGGTCGCGCGCCTGACCGCCCGGTTCGCCAATCGGGGTCTGGCGGTGGTCAGCCTTTCGGGAGAGCTGAGCCAGGATGAACGCAGCCACGCCTTGCAGGCGCTGCGCGACGGGCGGGCGCGCGTCTGCGTGGCCACCGATGTGGCCGCCCGGGGGATCGATCTGCCCAATCTGGAACTGGTGATTCACGCCGACCTGCCGACCAATACCGAAGCGCTGTTGCACCGGTCGGGCCGCACCGGGCGGGCAGGGCGCAAGGGGATCTCGGCGATCATCGTGCCGGACAAGATGTCGAAGCGCGCCGCCCGGCTGCTGAAATGGGCCAAGATCGAAGCCGAATGGATTTTCGCGCCAAGCGCCGAAGAAATTCTGGCGCGTGACGAAGAGCGTCTGCTGGCCGATCCGGCGTGGGATGCCGTGCCGACCGACGCCGAAACCGCCTTTGCCGCCACGCTTCTGGCGCAGCACGCCCCGGAACGGATCGCGGCGGCCTGCCTGCGGCTTTACCGCGCCCGGCTGTCTGCGCCGGAGGATCTGAACGTCTATGAACCCCGGGCGGCCCGGGAAGACCGCGCACCGTTCGGGCCATCGGCCTGGGTGTCGCTGTCGGTGGGGCGCGACCAGCGGGCAGAGCCGCGATGGCTGCTGCCGCTGCTGTGCCGGACCGCCAATCTGGAAAAGGCGCAGATCGGCAAGATCCGTGTCCAGGCCGAGGAGACCTTCGTCGAACTGGCCGCGGCGGCCCTGCCGGGGGTGTTGGACAATCTGGGGGCCGACGGGGTGCTGGAGGACGGTATCCGTCTGCGCCCGGTCGATGGGGTGCCCGATCTGGCCAGCCAGCCGCGCCCGGAGCGGGCACCGCGTGCTGATCGTCCGAAGGGCAAGCGCCCGCGCGCCGACGCGCCTCCGGCCCGCAATGATGCTGTCCCGCATCAGGGGGCATCTGCTCCGGCGGCGACACGTCCTGCCGCTCCGAAACGCCCCGCGCAGGCCGCCGACGCTCCGGCGGCGCGCACGGAAAGTGGCCCCGTCGGTCGCCCGGACCGCCGCCCGGAGCCCGGCCCTGACGCGCCCAAGCCCGCCCGCAAACCGCGCGCGGCCAAGTCGGATGAGAAGCCGCGCAAACCGCAGTCCGAGCCGCGAAAGGGCAATACCGGGGACCGCCCGGCAAAGCCGCGCGGCGCGAAGTTCGGCAAGCCTGAAAAAACCGGCAAACCGGCGCGGGCACTGGCGGCGGACCCGTCACAGCGCCTGAGCCGCCCGGACGGAAAACCGTCGGGCCGCCCGGGAAAGCCGAAGCCCCGCCGGCATGGCGGTGACGCGCCGCCGCGCAGGAAAGGCTGACGGGGCCGGAAGTCTAGAGACCGGCGAAAAGACAGCGCCCCCGGCAGGGGGGCGGTCTGGTTCGCCGTGCGGAAGGGGGCTGGTCGCCGCCGGTCAGCACTCCGGCAGGTTGACCGCAATGCCGCCTTGGGATGTTTCCTTGTATTTCTCGCTCATGTCCCGCCCGGTCTCCAGCATCACCCGGATGCAATTGTCGAGCGGCATGAAATGGTCGCCATCCCCCCGAAGCGCCAGCGACGCCGCCGACACGGCCTTGATTGCGCCAAGCGCGTTGCGTTCGATGCAGGGCACCTGCACCAGACCTGCCGCGGGGTCGCAAGTCATGCCCAGATGGTGTTCCAGTGCGATTTCGGCGGCGTTTTCGATCTGGGCGTTGCTGCCGCCAAGTGCGGCGCACAGCCCTGCAGCCGCCATGGCGGCCGCCGACCCGACCTCGCCCTGACAGCCGACCTCGGCGCCCGAGATCGACGCGTTGTGCTTGATCAGCCCGCCTATGGCTGCAGCGGTCAGCAAGAGGTCCCGGCTTCCGTCGCGGGTCGCGGCGACGCAATGATCGCGATAATACCGCAGCACGGCGGGCACCACCCCCGCCGCCCCGTTGGTGGGTGAAGTGACCACCCGCCCGCCGGCGGCGTTCTCTTCGTTGACCGCCATGGCATAGACGCTCATCCAGTCATTGGCCTGATGCGGCTGGGCCAGGTTCTGGCCTTTTTCAGCCTGAAGCTGCTGATAGATCGCCTTGGCGCGGCGTTTCACCTTCAACCCGCCGGGAAGCAGGCCCTCCTGCGCCAGGCCGCGCGTCATGCAATCGTCCATGGCCTGCAGGATGCGGTCGATCTTGTCGTCCAGCGCGGCGCCGTGCAGCACGGTTTCGTTGGCGCGTTTCATCTGCGCGATGGAAAGACCGGCGCGCGCGCCCATGTCCAGCATCTCGCGCGCGGTTCCGAACGGGTAGGGAAAGGCCTGTGCCGCCTTTTCTTCATGCAGGCTCGGCTGATCGGCCAGTTGCGCCTCAAGCTCGGCTTCGGTGACTACGAACCCGCCGCCGATGGAATAATAGGTTTGCCGGTGCCAGGGATTGCCGGCCTCGTCATAGGCGGTCAGGATCAGACCATTGGCATGGCCGGGCAGGGCGGGGCCATAATCGAAGATCAGATCCGTATCCGGCGCAAAGTGCAGCGGCCCAAGCCCGTCGGGGCGCACGATGCCTTCGGCCCGCACCTGTGCTTCCAGCGCTTCCGCCCGGTCCGGGTCCAGCGTGTCCGGCATGAGACCGCAGAGGCCAAGGATCACCGCGCGATCCGTGGCGTGCCCCTTGCCCGTGAAGGCGAGCGAGCCGTGCAGGCTCGCCCCAAGGCTCTGCAGCGTCCCGGCGCCCGGGATCTTCTCGGCCCCACCCCTCAGATCGTCAAGGAAGCGCGCCGCGGCCACCATCGGCCCCATCGTGTGCGACGACGACGGGCCGATGCCGATCTTGAAGATGTCGAAGACCGAAAGAAACACCTCAGCCCCCGCAGATCGGCAAGGCGTCGCACAAGGCGCAAACCTCGGCGCGGATGGCGGCATCGCCGATGAGATGCTGAAGGATGTTGTCGTGCATCTGCGGCTCCCTTGGCTCAGACGGTTTCGGCGGCCAGTTCCCGGCAACCGGTTTCAAGAAGATGCAGGACATGCGGCGCGAAGCTGTGCCAGACATCCATCCGGAACGCGGTGTCGCCGTCGCGCCAGAGCACCACGGTCACCCCGTCGAAAGCGGTCCGCCGCCCGCTTCCGGGGGCGATGCTGTCCGGATCTCGCGCCATCCCCAGGGTCATCAGATCGACGGCTCGCGGCCCGTCAATCCCGAAGGTCACTTCGCGCCCGGAAATGTCCACCAGACTGTGCGGGGCGGTGTCATAGATCGCGGCGCAGGCGGCTTCGATGGCGGCCGCCCGGTCCGGCGCATCCAGAAGGACCCATTCGTCGGGCCCGAGGCGCAGCGCCTCGCGCCCGTCCGTGCCAGCGCGCTGTCCGATCTGCCGGGGCAGGGGAAGCCCGAGCGCTGCGTCAAGCGGCGCCAGATCTCCGCGGGCGCGCAGCGACAGGCGGGCGCACGGGGCGCGCAGTGCGACCCGGGCCGCAGCGGTCTGCGCCAGCGTGCCGGGGGACACGAGAGAGAGGGGATGGGTCATCTTCAAGCCTCCTGTTAGTATTCACCTACCGTGATACCCCATTTCAGTTGGTTTGATACCGGACTATCGCGGAGGTCCCCGGGCTATCCCGGATGGTCCTCTATTGTTGCGGGCTGGGTGTGGCGGCGTATCGGGGGCGGTTCGTCTGCCACCAGCGATGGATTGAAGACTTTTTCACGCGCCGTTCAACGGGGTATTTAAGGGCAATGTCAGCCGCGATTTCGTGATAGGTGAGCCGGTCAATTCGGGCGAGAACGAAGGCGCGCAATTCCGGGTCGGTGTCGGCGTTTTTGCACAAGCCTTGCCTGAGGGATGGTCGCTCCTTTCCCCGCTGACGTCATGCCACGCGGATGATCTCGACGGTGCCGAGGGCTTTGAAGCGGTTCATGAGTGCGATGCGGATGTGGATTTCGGCGGTCTGGCGGTCGGGGCCTCTGGCCATGATGCGTTCGCCGAAGGCTTTCAGGCAGCGCATCCTCGCCTCGATGCGGCTG
>JAGQRU010000097.1 GCA_020425105.1 Paracoccaceae bacterium | reverse complement strand
GATACATGCGCACCGGGTCATCGGTCCGGTCGAGCTTTTCGGTTTCCGCGGTCGAAACGGCGACCTCACGCGACGACGATGTCGTGGCGACCTCGGTCGAGCGGGCGCCTTCGGCGTCTTCGGCTTCTTCTTCCTCGATGATGTTGATGCCCATTTCGGACAGCATCGACATCACATCCTCGATCTGTTCGGAAGACACCTGATCGGGCGGCAGAACCTGATTGAGCTGATCATACGTGATGAAGCCGCGTTCCTTGGCTTCGCCGATCATCTTTTTCACCGCCGCCTGGCTCATATCCAGCATCGGTTCGGCTTCTGCGTTGTCCTGCTTCCGATCTTCGGTGTCTTTGGCTGCCATGCGTGGCTCCTTTTGGGATGCTCTGATTCGCACCGGGGGTGTGAGAGAATCACATAGTACGCCCAAGCGATTCGCGCTTCCGTCTAATGGGTTTTTTTCTGCTTTTCCTCACCAAAAAGCACTTAACGCCTAGGGTCTGCGCGGTTTGGCGAAGCTTATCCGGTCAATCAGCCGGTCAAATTCGTGTCTTTCATCCTTGCTGAGCTTCGCACCGTTGGGGCCGGTTTCGTATTGCGTGCGGTCTTCCTGGCTGCTGCGGTCGGCTTCGTTGCGCGCGGCGTTGGCCTGGGCCAGCCGCCAGGCCAGCCGCTCCGGCGGCAGCGCGCGGGGCGACTCGACGGCTTCGCGCAGTTCATGGGCCAGACCCGCCCGGCTGCGCAGTTTCGGCAATTCCTCCCCCAGACAGAGATGCGCCATTTCCAGATTTCCCGGGGCGCGCACCGCCGGGGCCAAGGTCACATGGCCCCGGGACATGAGCGTTTCAAGGGTCTCGGCACCCACGGCATCCAGCAACCGCTGGCGCAGGTCTTCGTCCGGGGACAGGTGCCAGCACAGGATCGCGTCCAGCAGCATCTGATGCCCCTGCCCCAGAAACTGTAGTTCGGCCAGCGCATCCGCGGTGTCGTCCAGCACCGCTGGCGTGGAAATCAGTGTGGCCAGGATCACCGCTTCGCGGATTTCGGTTTCCACACTGGGGGCGGCAGCGGCCAGCGCAGACTGGCGCGCGCCCGGGCTGGCGGCACCGCCGGTCTTGTCGGCCTGCTTGCGTTTGCCGCGCCGCGGCCGGAAGGCAGCCCATTGCAGGTCGCGCAACGCGCTGCGGTAATGATGCTGCACCGTCTTGTCGGGGATCTGCGCCACAAGTTCCTGAAGCCGCCGGTCCAGCGCGGCGCGGCGGTCCGGGCTGTCGAATTGCGTGCCCTCGGTTTCGCGTTGCCACAGCAGGTCGATCATTGGGCGCGCCCCGTCGAGCGCTGCCTGCATGGCCCCGGCCCCCTGACTGCGGATCAGATCGTCGGGATCGAGCCCTTGCGGCAGAATACAGAACCTCAGCCCGCGCCCGGCCTCCAGCAGCGGCAGCGCCCGGTCGATCAGCCGCAGCGCGGCGCGCAGACCCGCCGTGTCTCCATCCAACGCGACGACCGGTTCGGGCGCGATGCGCCACAGCATCTGCAACTGATGTTCGGTAATCGCGGTTCCCAGCGGTGCGACGGCGCCTTCGAATCCCGCCCGCTCCAGCGCGATCACGTCCATATAGCCTTCGGCGACGATCAGCGGCGCGCCCTTGCCCGCGGCGGTGCGGGCCGGGCCGTGATTGTAAAGCGTGCGCCCCTTGTCAAACAGGTCCGTGTCCGGCGAATTCAGATACTTGGCCTGGGCATCCGCCGCCATGGCCCGCCCCCCGAAAGCGATGCAGCGCCCGCGCGCATCGCGAATGGGAAACATGATCCGGTCGTGGAAGACATCATAGGGCGCCGCTCCCGGCCGGTCGCGGGGCGCGCGCGCCAGCCCCGCATCAAGGATCTTTTGCGGCGCAATCCCCTTGCCGGTCAGATGTCCCCACAGAACCGTGCGGCCTGACGGCGCGAAGCCAATCTCGAACCGGTCGAGCGCTGCGGCATCAAGCCCCCGCCGCGCCAGATAGGCCCGCGCATCCGTTGCCCCCCCACCGGTCAGTTGCCGGCGGAAAAAGCGCACCGCTTCTTCCATCACATCGACAAGCTGGCCGCGCTGTTCCGACCGCGCGCGCTCTTCCGGCGAGCTTTCGGGCACGGCCATGCCCGCTTCCTGCGCCAGAATGCGCACGGCTTCCATGAAATCGACGTTTTCCGTTTCGCGGATGAAGGAAATCGCGTCGCCCTTTGCCTGACAGCCGAAGCAGTAATAGAACCCCTGCCGGTCATCCACATGAAAACTGGCGGTTTTTTCCTGATGGAACGGGCACGGCGCCCACATGTCGCCCCGGCCTTGATTGGATTTCCGGGGATCCCACATGACTTTCCGCCCGACCACCTGGGCCAGGCTCGTCCGTGTGCGCAGTTCGTCCAGGAACCCGGGAGGAAGACTCATACCGGCAATATCCGCCGATCCCCCCGGGGTGTCCAGCGCTCCCGCTAGGTCATAGCCCCGCGGCGCGATAGGCCGACGCCACGCGGTCGATGGCCACCAGATAGGCCGCAACGCGCAGGTCGGTCACATCCTCGCGCCCGTGCCAAACCTCGCGCATGGATTGATAGGCCGTGCGCATGGTGTCATCGAGCCCCGAGCGCACGAGTTCCAGTTCATCGGCGCCGCGCAGGTATTTCGCCTTGAAATCCGGCGTCAGGGACCATGTGTCGCCCATCACCTCGTCCAGCCGCTGCAACTGATCGACGATCAGCTGGTGGCGCGCTTCTTCCTGGCGGCGCTGCATGCGCCCGAACCGGATATGGCTCAGGTTCTTGACCCATTCGAAATAGCTGACCGTCACCCCGCCCGCGTTGGCGTACATGTC
>JAGQRU010000017.1 GCA_020425105.1 Paracoccaceae bacterium | reverse complement strand
ACCCGGCCATAGACGGTGTACTGGCCGTTCAGGAAATGGTTGTCCTTGAAGTTGATGAAGAACTGGCTGTTGGCCGAATTCGGGTTGGCCGAGCGCGCAGCGCCCAGCGTCCCGCGATCGTGCGGCAGTTTCGAGAATTCCGCCGGCAGGTCCGGCAGATCCGACCCGCCGGTGCCCGCGCGGCGGATGTTGAAATCCTTTTCCATGTTCGCATGCGCCACATCGCCGGTCTGGGCCATGAAGCCTTCGATCACCCGGTGGAAGGCCACATTGTCATAGGCCCCGCTGCGCGCCAGCTCCTTCATGCGTTCGCTGTGCTTGGGCGCCACGTTCGGCAAAAGTTCGATCACCACGGTGCCGCCTCTCAGCTCCATGAGGATCGTGTTTTCAGGGTCCTTGATCTCGGCCATACCGAACTCCGTTCTTGCGTGAATGGGCCGGACCCTAGGCCCAGCCGCCCCCAAAGGTCCAGCCCCCGCGCGCATCTGCGGTCAGTGCGACGCCGCGCCTAATCCAATCGGGTGAATTTCCGGTCCCGTGGGGCCTGAAAGATTGACCCGCCCAGGCTTTCAGGGTGAAAGAGAGCCAGGCAGACGAAGGAGAGAGCCCATGGGCTGGAAATCGCTCGACGACATGGATCTGGCAGGCAAGGTCGTGCTCATCCGGGTTGATATCAACGTCCCGGTCGCCGACGGACAGGTGACGGACGCGACCCGCATCGAACGGATCAAACCGACGATTGACGATATTCTTGCCAAGGGCGGCAAGCCGGTCTTGCTCGCCCATTTCGGGCGACCGAAAGGCAAGGTCGTGCCGGAGATGTCGCTGGGCCTGATCCGCGGAACGGTGCAGGACATCCTGGGAGTGCCGGTGCGTTTTGCGGATGACTGCATCGGGCTTCCGGCCAAGAAGGCGGTCAGCGAGCTGACGGATGGCGAGGTTCTGCTGCTGGAAAACACCCGCTTTCACCCTGAGGAAACAGAGAACGACCCCCGGTTTTCAGCGTCGCTGGCGGCCTTGGGAGACGTCTATTGCAACGATGCGTTTTCGGCGGCCCACCGGGCGCACGCATCGACCGAAGGGATCGCGCGGCTGCTGCCCTCCTGCGCCGGACGTCTGATGCAGGCCGAACTTGAAGCATTGCAAGCCGCGCTTGGCGCGCCGAAGCGGCCAGTGGTGGCGCTGGTGGGCGGTGCGAAGGTCTCCACCAAGATCGACCTTCTGGGCAACCTCGTCTCGAAGGTCGACGCCCTGGTGATCGGCGGCGGCATGGCCAACACCTTCCTCGTTGCGCGCGGGATGCAAATCGGCAAATCGCTGGCCGAAGTCGATATGGCGGAAACAGCCAGCGACATCATGGAAAAAGCCGAGGCCGCCAATTGCCGGATTGTCCTGCCCAGCGACATCGTGATCGCCCATGAGTTCAAGGCCGGAGCAGAAAATAACACGGTGCCCGCGGATGCCTGCCCAATCGACGCGATGATCCTTGATGCCGGTCCTGCCAGCGTCGAAACGATCACATCCGTCATCGCCTCTGCCGAAACCCTGATCTGGAACGGGCCGCTGGGCGCGTTCGAAATCCCGCCCTTCGACGCCGCGACCAATGCGGCCGCCCTGTCGGCCGCAGAACTGAGCCGTGAAGGAAAGCTCGTCTCGGTGGCAGGCGGGGGCGACACCGTCGCGGCCTTGAATGTGTCAGGAGCCGCAAAGGATTTCACCTATATCTCGACCGCTGGCGGCGCATTCCTGGAATGGATGGAAGGCAAGACCCTGCCCGGGGTGGCCGCGTTGGAAGGTCAGGACAGCACGGCCTAAACAGGCAGCGTAAGCATCGGGCGCGGCGACCGTCCGCGCCCCGCGTCGCAATTCCCCCGGTGCTTAAGTCCCAACGTTACGGCCAGTACAGACCACTGCTGCGACGGATCAAGGCGCCAGGACGGCGGCAACTGAAATCACGACACTACCGGTATTTCTGGATTCACAGGCGAATCCTCCTGTGGCATTGTCAGAAAAACAATCGAGGCAGAACAATGCAGACCTCCGGGATCGGGTTCGTGATCTACACTTTCGTGGCCGTTACGCTCGGCCTTTATTTTGCCTATGCGGCCGTACAGGGGGATCTGGGCGTGTTGCGTCGGCTGGAAGTCCAGGCCGAACACGCCCATCTGGACGAACAGCGCGCCGCGCTGAAAGCTCAGGTGGAGCGTCTGCAGAACAAGACCCGGCGGCTCTCAGACGACTTCCTTGATCTCGACCTTCTCGACGAGCGCGCGCGTGAGGTTCTGGGGATGATGCGTCCGAGCGATCTGGTCATTCGCTGATCGGCCCCGCCGCAATCAGATGCACTGATCCATCGTCACCGAAGGTTGGGAACACCCTGCCTCGCCAACGATCTTTGCCGGTACCCCCGCGACCGTTGTGCAGGCGGGAACCTCTTCCAGAACCACCGACCCCGCGGCAATGCGCGAGCAGTTTCCAACCCGGATATTGCCCAGAACCTTGGCGCCCGCGCCGATCAACACCCCGTCCCCGATCTTGGGATGACGGTCGTCGTCTTCCTTGCCTGTCCCGCCCAACGTCACCGAATGCAGCATGGACACGTTGTCGCCGACCACCGCTGTTTCACCGATCACGATCGAATGCGCATGGTCGATCATGATCCCCTTGCCGACCCGAGCCGCAGGGTGAATGTCCACGCCGAAAAGCTCTGACACGCGCATCTGGATGAAATAGGCCATGTCCCGGCGCCCCTGCCGCCACAACCAGTGCGCCGTGCGATAGGCCTGAATTGCCTGATACCCTTTGAAATAGAGGATCGGCTGAATCATGCGATGGCAGGCCGGATCGCGTTCGTAAACCGCCACAAGATCGGCCCGCGCGGCGGCCTCGATTTCAGGGTCCTGCGCGAAAGCTTCGTCAATGAATTCGCGGATCAACTGATCCGGCATCTCGCTCGAGGCAAGTTTCATTGACATCCGGTAAGACAGCGCGCGCTCCAAAGACGGATGGTGCAGAATTCCCGAATGGATCAATCCGCCCAGCAGAGGCTCGTCCCGGATGGCGGCCTGTGCCTCCTCCGTGACCTGAGCCCATACCGGGTCGAACGTCGTGAACTGCGTTCCAAGCTTGGTCATGGCGGCCTCCCGACCCTGAGTGTTGGCTCAAGATATGCCGGACCGCCGCACAATTCCAGCCCGCAGCGTTCACACGCGTGGGACCTGCATCCGGAAGATGTGAACGGCGAGGCGGATATCGCCCCCCGCGAAGGTGCCGCTTTCCGCTTCGATCAGCAGCGGCGTCGGCGCGTAGAACGCTTGCGGCTGCCCGCTCAGCCCCTCGACCCACGACCCCAATGACGCGCCCAGACCGCTGCCGTACTGCCCAGATCCGCCGGGAACACCCAGCTTCCACGTCCCGACGGTGCCGGTCAGCGTCGTGGTTACGATCCCCGTGACACCGAAAACCACCGAACGCGCGGGAATTACATCCGCTGTCGTCAAGCTCGCCCCTGCGCTGATCGGAACATCGATCTCGATGACTTCGAACAGGCTCGCAGCACCGTTCGCGGATACCGCCACCGCATGCGGCACCCACCCCATGCCATCGTGCAGAACCGCCTGCCCGGCATCCGCCACCCAGCCGCGCCAGCCGCGCTTCGGAGCGACAAAATCCCATCCGCCATTGGAAAACACTGCCAGCTTGCCGATTTCACCGGCCCAGTCACCGCTCGCCCCCACCGGCACCGCATAGACCGCGCCCTCAACCGCCGAAGCTGGCGGGACGGTGACCGATAGCGAATTCAACGTCATCTGTACCGCAGCATCCAGTCGAGCCAGCGCGTTGTTGACAGTCACATGTTTCTGCGCCTGCGAGGCCATGACCAGAGGCAGTTCAAGATTTGCGGTGTTAGACATCGATCGTCACCTTTCCAAATGCTCCCGGACCGAAGCGGTCCGACACCTGTGCCACTTCAATTTCATACGGGCCGCTCACTCCGTCGGCCGCGCGATCCGCCGCCGAGTACAGAAATTGCGGCGCGTTCAGCGTCATCTCTCGCAGCAGGACACCCTGATAGCGAAGCCGCAGCTGATACATTTCGGACGCCTCGCCTAACGGCACCTCGGGTAACGTCCACAGATCCCCGTCGATCCGTGTCCGCCGGATCCACGTGATCCGATGGTCGCCCGCGCCTTCGACGCGCGCCCGCAAATGCACCGGTGCATATGGCCGCAACCCATTGCCCTTGAATGCCTCCTGCCGGTGGACAAATGACGCGTCGGTATAAGGCTGATCCGCAGGCCCGATGCGATAGTGCCGGTCCAGACCCCGGGCCGACGATGCCAGGTCGATCTGGCGCAATGCGTCGTCAAGCACCACCACAAGACTTCCCGCAGGCCAACTGTCCGGGATCGCCGCGTCGGTTCCCAACTGCCCGCGCAACCGGTATGACAGATCGAACAGGCCCGGGCTTTGCGGGACGGGCGTCGCGTCGCGGAACTGGAAGATCTCCCAACTGCCGCTGGTGCCATCTCCGATCGCCACGGCATTCGCGCCATTCAACAGATCGATATCCGGAATGGCGCTCAAACCGCCCGACAACATCTCCACCTGAAGCGGGGCGCCGCGATCCGGCATCCCGGGCGAGGCCCTGTTCAGCGGGCTGCGGGTGATCCCCACACGCACGGGCTGATCGACCAGCGTATTCAGGCGATAGTCCGAATCCGCGCCGGATGAAAACACCGCCACCTGTCCGGGCCAGGGCGTTGCGGCCACCGCCAGATAGGGCGCGTGCTCGACGTCGTCCGATTGCAGCAGCGGCAAATCCAGAAACACCGGCGATGGCGGCACCGGCGCGCGCATCGCCGGCATGAAGGGAACCTCTTCCACCGGAGGCCCAGGCTGATAGGCGCCACTTTCCACGCGTACGGCTTCCAGCATCTGAATGCCTTGCGATTCCGATCTGTCGATCCGAAACCGTGCAATGCTGCCGCCATGGGGAAGCGACACGATATCACCGGCACCCAGGTCCATGCAGGACGGCGGCAGCGCGAATTTTGCGCCATCGCGGCTGATGCGGCCTTCGGTCAGCCAGCGTTCGGTGACGGCCCGCGCTTCGGCGGCGGTCAGAACGATGTTCAGTTCGGATCGCGCGACCTGCGCCGTCTCACCGCCCGGAACCGCAGCATCCAGCGAGGCCACCTCATAGCTTCCATCGGCAGCGACATAATCCAGACGCACGCGCTCCGGCACCTCCGCCTCGGCATTGCGTGAAAGCGTCAGATCGCCATCCTCTTCCGGGTGCTGGGCCAGTGCGTCAATCGTCAGCGCACGGTCAACATTGCCCGTGCGGCTGCGAAAGATCAGACGCCCATCCCGTTCATGCGCATCGAACCCGTAGGCCAGCATCAACGGCTCCAGCGCCTGTCGCGCCGTATCGGGCTGGCTAAGCCCATAGCCACGGACCAGCCCGTAAAGCCGCGTGACATCCGGGTCGGGCAATCCGGCCCGCGCGCAGATTTCACGCACGACCGTGGACAAAAGCTGCGCGCCGGTTCGCCCGTTTAGCCAATGCCCCCGCAGGTAGTTCGCGCCATCGCTCCACACATCGCTCCGCCCGGGAAACCACGGATAGGGCCGCGCATCCCATGCCCACACAAACGCGCGCGACATGTCCACCATCGACCCACCATAGAGCGACGACACGGGATTATTGGCCGGATCGCTCCAGAAGCCATGCATCGCGCGCAGATACTGGACCTGAATCAGGTCGTCGCGCGCACCATTCGAGCCGCGCGGTAGAACGGATTCAGAGGATTTCGGGTCCAGAAACTTGTTGGGCTGGTTGGTGCCCTTATCAATGGCTGCGCAGCCAAGCTCGGTGAACCAGATCGGCTTGCTTCCCGGCACCCAAGCAGTCTCCGTGCCGGAGGGGACGCCGCCAAGGCGGTTGCGATGACTGTTCGACCACCATCCCGCAATGTCCTTGTAGCGATAGACCCACGGCTCGCCAAAGCCATCGGAGATCGGACTGCGCAACTGGGCCTGGGCAGCCGTTTCATCGACATAGTACCAGTCATAGCCTTCGCCGCCCGCGACGTTGGCTTTCAGATAGTCGAGCGCATGGATGGACTCCCACCCCGCGTCGAGATGCGCGTCGCCATCACGCCAATCCGACAGCGGCATGTAGTTGTCGATACCGATGAAATCGATGTTTGCATCCGCCCAAAGCGGGTCCAGATGAAACAGGTGATCGCCACTGCCATCGGCGGGATCGTAGCCGAAATATTCAGACCAGTCTGCCGCATAGCCAAGTTTGACCGATGGGCCCAGAAGCGCGCGCACCTCCGCCGCCAGAGCGCGAAACTCCGCCACCGCTGGAAAGCTCGTCCGACCGTCCCGGATCTGGGTCAGGGCCCGCATCTCTGACCCTATACAAAATGACTCCACACCGCCCGCTGCGGCGCACAGGGCCGCATTGTGCAAAATGAATCGCCGCAACGACCATTCGTTCGGTCCGCCATAGGTAACCGTGCCACCGGAAATCTGAAAATCCGCGGCGGCGGCCGTGCCGAAAAAGCTTCGCACCTCAGCCGCAGCAGCCGAGGTCAGGTCCGGGCTTCCCGGCTGACCAGGTGCGCGCGACGTGGTGATGCGACCCCGCCACGGAAGCGGCGCCTGATCCATGGCCAGGGTCCACGGGTCCTCCAGCATGTTGCCGGCCAGCTGGTCCATCAGAATGAAGGGATAGAACATCACCTTCTTGCCACGCGCCTGCAGGTTTTGAATTGCAGCAATCACGGATCCGTCAGACGGCGTGCCACCGTAGACAGAGCGCCCGTTCACTTGCGGCACCTCGGTCGCCTGATAACGCTGCAGGCCTGCCACGGACCACGGTTCCGGGTCCCCGTCCGCAATCGTCTGTTCAACTTTGGGCCGAATGGTCGCCCGATCGCAGCGCAGGTCGTCTCCGAACCACGACACGATCAGCGATACGGCACCGCAATTGGGCAGTTCGTCGTCCAGAGCGTCCATCGACACGGAAAAATCCGGACGTCCGCCAGGCGTGTGCACATTCGCGGTACGGTTCAGCCCGAACCCTTCCACATAGTGAACCGGGTTCGGCGACAGGGCATATTCCCCTGTGCCGGGGATCAGGGCCACCGCGCGCACCGCATCCTCGAGCGCGCCATCAGCGTCCTTGAACGTATCCTGTTCCGGGCGGATCACCTCAAAGCTGAATTGCGGCACACGATTACCGAAAGCTTCAAGCTCAAGATCCTCGAAGACCACGTAGGCCGTTCCGCGATAGGCCGGTGCCAGCCCCGCGCCTTCTACTGCAGATATCTTTGGATCGGGCATCTGAAACGGATCGCCGTGATAGACCCGCATCGCCACCTGTTCCGGGCTGATCTCCTGTCCGTCGGCCCAGACCCGCGCAACACGGCTGATGCGGCCCTCACACAGCGCCACCGCCACGCTGACGCTATAAGAATAGCTGGTTACCTTAGCACTGCGGGACGCCCCCTTGCCGCCGGACACCCGTTCGGAACTGCGGCTTTCCGCAAAATTGGACGCCCAGATAACTTGCCCAGGCACGCGGATCCGCCCGAAGACCTGCGGCACCGGCGCGCCTTCTGACGCGCCTGTCACACGGAACCGATCGACGCGGCCCTGTTCCATGACCTCCGAACCCGACCCCATGATCCGTTGATCGATGGCGCGTCCAACGGTGGCCCCTACCGCCCGCCCGATGACCGCCGCGGACAGTCCCAGAACCGACCCGCCCAAAGCACCGCCCGCGGCCGCGCCCGCAGCTGAAAGAAGAAGTGTTGCCATGGCTATCAGTCCTCGGGGAAGGTGAAACGGGCGACGACGCGGCGCTGCCAGGGAGTGGAAAACGGGCTCTCCACCACGCCGTGCTTGGCGTATGCGTGGATAAAGGCGGGGGTCGATCCTGTGGCGGATTGCAACCCCAGATGCTTGGCCACCATTCCGTCCCGCATGCGGAACAGCAGCACATCACCTTCGGCGGCATCCTGCAGGTCTTTCGCCTCCAGCCACCGATGCGCGGCTTCCAGAAGCCGTTCCTCGCGCTGCGGCTCAGACCAGTCGGAACTATATGCCGGAACCGGTTCGGGCTCGGCGCCATAAAGACCGCGCCAGATCCCCCGCAACAGGCCCAGACAATCGCAACCGGCGCCCTGATGGGTCGCCTGATGAAGATATGGCGTTCCAATCCAGTCCCGCGCGATCTGCACGCTCTGCGCCGCGCGGCTCATCGGTTGCGGCTCCCGCCATCATTGCGCCCGTTGCGCGTCGGATAGGCCATGAGCCAGTCTTCGCCCGGGATATGCGGAAAGCCCCGAAAGTTCAGAAAATTGTTGAACCTTGTGCGGCAGGTTTCGGCCCGCTTATTGCACCCCGGACGCAAGCGCACCTGATCGCCGACGGCGATCGCAGCCCGTACTTCTTCCCACAACACCAGTTCCCGCGCGCCCGTCATCACGGTATCGGACTTGATTGTCGCCTTCAGGCCCTGCGCCGCGCCGCTGAGAACCTCCAGCCGGCCGCGTTCGAACAAGGCTGCGGTGTAGGCATCCAGACCCGCGACAACCAGATTTTGCGCCGATTTGATCTGTGCGACGGTCGTGACACCGCTAACCCCCGGTGCATCCAGATCCACGCCGCATTCAACATCGCCAAGATCCGCCGAACACAACGGCTGAAACGCCCGGCCTCGCGCCCGATTAAGAACCTCGGACTGCCCGCGCAATTCAGCCCGAAACTGACCTCCGCTGGTCACAACCTCGCCCAGTGTTCCCTTGAAGGTCAGATGCCGCTGCAGCACATCCGACCAGTTGACCAGCCAGGATTCCACCTCCGCGCCGTCAAATCGGCCCGCCGCAAGATCCGCTTCCGTGACAGCTGACGAGCTCAGCGCCCCGAGCGCTTCGGTATTGTCCACCGACAGCCCGGTCGTCTGCTGCAAAGCCTGCGCGGTCAGCCCCGTGTCGGCGCGGAAAACGGTGCCGTCGAAGCTCAGATCCAGATCATGATCGGTGAACCCCATCAGCACCCCATCGCGCCGACGCACGCGCCAGCAGCGGCACAAAGTGGTGGTGCCTGTATCCAGATGCGCCTGAAGCGCTGCAGAAACCGCCATCAGACCCGCACCTCGATCACTGGAACATCAGGCACATCGCCCGCCTGAAAGCTCGCAACCGAGGTCAGGATATGATCCGTGTCGAACCGCACCGGCACATCGAATTCATACCCAGCGCTCACGATGGCGCCAACGGTGGGTGGAGCCAGAAGGCTGATGAGCCCGGCCGCCGTATCCACGCTGAACGCCGCGGGCGGCAGCTCCGCGCCGTCAACCGCAACGCGCACACTTCCGACCACCGGTTTGGCAATAGGACGCGCATAGCTTTCGGCACCTGACGTATAGGATTTGCTTAGCGCAAACTGCACCGTTACTCCGTCGCCGAACCCGATGTCCTGATCCGTCGGTGCCGGATCGGACGACGGCAGACAGCTTTTGTAATCGGCCCAATCCTTCCACCGAAAGCCATAGAGCTTCCCTTGGCGAGCTTCGAAGAACGCGATCAACTGCGCCACGTCGTCCAAAGACCGCACCCCCATTCCGGCGTCATAGCGGCGGCGCGACTGCGCCCACGGCGAATTGCGTTCCTCATAACCGTTCGCAAGCGTCACGACTTCGGTGCGCCGCTCCGGCCCGCCTGCGGACCCGAAGCTCAGCGAGGTCGGGAACCTGACTTCGTGAAAACCCATGGCGCGTTCTCCTGATTACCGGTTGCGTTGGCCGCGGCCCAAGGCCCGGCCCATTTTTGCAGCGATCTGACCTTGCGACCGCTGGAACCCCGCCACATCCGGGGTTGAGATGTTCATCACCACGTTGATCGGAGCGGAGCCGCCGCCGTCAGCGCGCACGCCCAGCCGTCCATCGGCGCCGCGCGTCAGGGGCATGATGGCTTCAGGCCCCGCTTCGCCCATCAACCCGGTTCCGCCGCGCATCGGAAAGCTGACCGGGCTGGACACCACGCCGCCGCGCGCAAAGGGCATCACCCGCCCCTGGCTGAACGCGCCGCCTTTTGCGAATGGCAGCACGCCGCTGATGGCCGCTTCAATTCCGGCGCCGGCCAGCTTGCCGAAATGGCTGGTCACGGGCGAAATCGCCGATGAATAGGCAGAACTCAGCATCGATTGTCCGACCTTCCGCAATGCATCCGACAGACGGTCACCGTCGAAGATCAATCCGTCAAAGGCTCCGCGCAGCCCGCGCCCGATGCCGTTGGACAGGGTGCGCACCTCGCGGCCCGTGTCCGACATCGTCGTGCGGATCTGCTGCAATTCCCCGGCAAAGGTCGACGCCACCGACTGGGCGCCGGCGAGGCTGTCCTGAAGCGCCTCCACCTGTCGGTCGAAGCCGTCGATTTCGTCAATCTCGGTCATTCTTCATCCCTTCGCTCTTGTCCGGAAATTGCCGGATCAACTCGTCCAGCCGCGACCGGCCCATACGATCCTGACCTCCCTGCGCGTGCCCCAGCATCAGCCACAGTTCGGCTGGGGTCAGTGCCCAGAACTGGGCCGGCGTCAGACGCAGTCCAACCATCCCGGCACGCATCAGACCGGGCCAGTCGAGCCCGGTCACCCCGCAGGGCTTTCCGGCACGGTGAAGGCCCGCGCCAGCAGCAGCGCTGCGGCTTGCGCCGCGGCCACGGGTCCGCCTTGAATGTCTGCCCGCAACAGATCCGCGGCACGCAGATCCGCCCCGCCCCCCCGCAGACCGGCGACGATCAGGCTCAACACATCGCGGGTCGAAAACCGTCCTTCTTCAAAACGCGCCACCAGTTCCAGTAGCGATCCCGTTTCCAGATCCGCCTCAAGTTCCGCCAACGCGCCCAAGGTCAGCTTCAAAGCCCGCTCCTGCCCGTCGATGGTCAACGCGACCTCGCCGCTCCAAGGATTGGCCATCAGATGCCCGTGAAGCTCAGCGCCCCGGCCGAAGCCAGAGTCATTTCATAGGTCGCTTCACCATCGTGATTGCCCGAGTATTCCAGCGATGTGATCTGAAACGCGCCCTCGACGATGCCGAAATCGGGAATGATCACCTGAAACATCGGCACCTGGCCGTTGAAGAAGACATCCTTGGCGCGCATGTCGGTGGTGTCGTCGCGAAACACGCCCGACCCGGACACGGACGCGGACCGCATGCCCGCCCCGGCCAGCAGCTCGCGCCACCCGCCGGTGCTGTCGAGGCTGGTCACATCAACCGACTCGGCATTGAACCCGATGCGCGAAGCCCGCAGCCCGGCCATCGTCTGAAAGTTGCCGGTCCCGTCGAGATCGATCTTGATCAGCAAATCCTTGCCGCTCTGTACACTCATGGAAACTCTCCCGTTTCGTTAAGCTGTTTCGTCCACCAGCGCGCGGAAGCGCAGGTCGATCTGGCGGGCGGTTCCGGCGCGATCGCGCCGTGCCCGCGCACGTTCGAAATCCAGCGCCACCAGACGCCCGACCCCTAGGTTCAGAGGCACAGCGGTCAGGGCCGCATCCACTGCCGCAGCGATTTCCTTGACCCTGTGAAACCCGCCACCTGTGCCCCGCACCGACACCGTGAACCGGAAGAGCGTCGCCCGTCCGGTCTTGTCGGACCGGTCCAGCGCATCCTCGGCTCCCACAAGTACATATTCCGCCGGCGGCATGCCCTGAGGCGGGCAGTCAAAGACCGCGCTTCCCACCAGCGATACGAGCAGAGGATCGGCGCTCAGACAGCCATAGACCGCCTCCTGAAGCGCCGGAGCCGTCAGATAGCTCATGCGGTGACCTCCTCGACGGCGTCACATACCAGGTAGTGCGCGGCCGGATCAGCCTCGCGAACCGCAGTGATTTCGAAGCAGCGTACGCCCAGCCGCAGCCTGTCGCGCGGCGTGGGCCGGGACGGTGCCCCCATCGGCGCGCCCCTCAACAGGATGCGATAACGGTTCTGCGAAACGCCCAGCCCCCCGACATCAGCCGCACGCCCCGATACCGGCTCCAGCGCGCCCCAAAGCTGCCCCTGAACCGCATAGCTCAGCAGGGTGCCCCCTGCACCGTCGGCAACCGCCTGCGGACTTTCCAGATCGAAACGGGTGCGCAGATTTCGGACATTCATGCCCCCGCCCCCCCAAGAATGCGCACCGTCCGGTAGCGCTCGATCAGCGTGCAGACCCCAAACGGCATGTTGCCGTCATGCAGGCTGCCCTCGTGGCGGGTGTCATAGAAATGCGCCGCCAGCAGCAGCACCGCCTGCGAAAGATCCGCCGGAATTTCCGCCCAGGTCGCGCCAAAGCCAGCGTTAAAGGTGACCTCGGCGCGCCCCCGAACCGGGATCATCGGCAAGCTCATCCCGGCCGGATGCAGCAGTGGGCGGTGCGTATCTTCTTCCAGAACCAGATCGCTCAGCTGCACCGGCGTGACGCCGCCCGTCGGACTGATCAGCGACACCGCCGTGATTGCTGTGACAGGCGCCATTGGCAGCGCTTGCACGGCGGGCGACCGCCAGGCCGATACCGTCCATCGGAAGGGCCGTTCAAAGATCACCTTGCCCGTGCGCGCTTCGATCGCGTCCAGCGCACCGCGCAGGGCTGCCTCCAGCACGGTATCTTGCAAGGTATCGTCGGCAAAACCCGTCCCAAGCCGAAGATATTCGCGCAGCTGGGCGATCGGCAGATCGAAGACCGGTACGGGGGCAAGCTCCACAAGCTTCATGAATGACACTCCGGATGGGTTGTTGAAAAAGCGAGCCAGGCGGGGGGCCGCCCCCCGTGCTGCTCGGACGGAAGGGATAAGCTGGACAACACGACCACTCACTACAGGCGGCCACCCCTGTTGAGCTGCCCCCGGGAAGGAGCAGCCCAATCTCAACCGTCTTAGTTCAGGTCAAACTTCAGCAGCTTGATCGCCGCGAAGTCGCTGACATCGCCCCCAACGCGCTTAGTGGCATAGAACAGCACGTGAGGCTTGGCCGAGAACGGGTCGCGCATGACGCGCAGGTCCGGGCGCTCAGCGATGGTGTAGCCGGCGGCGAAGTCGCCGAACGCGATGGCGGCAGTCGCAGTGGCAATGTCGGGCATCTGTTCGGAGATCAGCACCGGATAGCCCATCAGGCGCGCCGGTTCGCCCGATGCCAGACCGTCGGACCACAGGAAGCGGCCATCGGCATCTTTCATCTTGCGCACGGCGCCCGCGGTCTTCGAGTTCATCACGAAACTCGCCTGGGTGCGGTAGCGTGCCTCCAGCGCGTAGACCAGTTCGATGATCGCGTCCGACGCGTTGGTGGACGAAAAATCGCCGGCGGCTCCGGTGGGCACGTAGCCCAGGCTACCCCATGCCCAGCTGTCATTCGGGATCATCGGATGCGCGAGAAAGCCCTTGGGTTTGTCCAACCCGTCGCCGTTGATGAAGGCGGCCGCTTCGGCGCGGGCAAACTTGTCGGCGATGCGGGCGGCCAGCCAGCCTTCGATGTCGAACGCGCTGTCATCCAGCAGACGCTGGCTCACCTTCGGCATGGCGCTCAGCTCGTGCAGGCCGATCGAAATCCGGTCGATCTGCGGGCTCTGGGTTTCGGTCAGGGCCGAGGTTTCGTTGGCCCAGGTCGATCCGATGTCGTTGTGATCTACCAGAACGTCATAGGAATTAGCCTCGACATTCACCACCGATGCGATGGTGCGGATCGACGCCGTCGACCGCAGCACGGACTGGATGGTTTCCGAGGTTTGCGGATCGACCAGATAGCCGCCGTCGCTGTTGATCGCGGTGGACATGCTCTTGGCTTCCAGATCCAGACCGCGCAGGGAATCCTCGTCACCGCTGCGCAGATAGCCTTCGAAAGCCTTCTGGTGAGGCGCCTCGATATCGGCGCGGGTCGAAAGGGCGGGACGCCCGGCGAAAGCAGTCTTGCGATCCAGCATGGTCAGCTTCTCATCCTGTGCTTGGAGTTGGTTGGTGATACCCTGCCGGAACTCGGTCAGGTCCTGCATGAGCCCGACAAAGACGGACTTCATTTCGGCCGCTGAATGCGGCAGCGTCGGCGCGGCGGCAGGCACAGCGTGCCCGCCCCGAGCCTTGGTCTCGGGTTCAATCATCCGGTCATCCTTTCTGATTGGGGGTCCGGGGCTCAGGTTGCCGCGGCCAGGGTCTGCCGGGCGGCGCCAAAAATTTCGGCCAGTTCCCGGAAAAGATCGTCGGGGCGCGCATCGGCTTTCGCGCCGATCCGGGCCTCGGGAAGCATCGGGAAAGTCACTAACGACACCTCCCACAAATCCAGTTCGTTCAGCACGCGCCGCCCGTCGGCATCCTTGCTGGCGCGAACCGTGCGATACCCGATAGACAGCCCGTCGATGGCACCGGCTTCGATCAGGCTGGCGGCTTCGCGACCGCGGCTGACTTCGGTCAGCAGACGGCCTTTGACATAAAGACCACGGTCGTCCTCGCTGACCTCGTCCCAGATCCCGATGGGCTGGGCGGGATCGTGCTGCCACAGCAATTTCACCGCCCGGCCGGCCTCGGCGATCCGCTTTAGTGAAGCGCTGTAAGCCCCCCGGGCCACCACGTCGCCGCCTTGGTCGGTATGACCGAACAGCGATGCGTAGCCCTCTATCCGGCAGCCGTCCCGCAGCGCGACCTCGCTGTCGAAGCTGCAATATTTGTGTTCAAGCCCGAAGGCATCCAACTGCGTCATCGTTACATTCCTCCATTGGGGGTTAGTGTCAGAAGCGATCGGATCGCCTGCGCCAGGATGGTCGCGACCACCCCGTACACGGTCAGCCACAGGCGCCGTTCCAGCCGCTCGATCATGCTTTCGATCCGCAGCAGGCGGCCATCGATCCCGGAGAATTTCAAATCCAGAAGCTTCTCGTGAACCTCGCGGATCTGTGCCGGCCCGTATTCGAAGGGCTCATACAGAAACCGCGATCCGCTGGCGGGGGGCCGCCGGACCTCGGTCATGCCTGCCCCCCCGTTCCTTCAACAATCGGCGGCAGCCCCAGAAGCGCGCGCTTTTCGTTCTGGGTCAGAAAATCGGCTTCGCGCACCCGGCGCCACTGCGCCTCCCGCTCCGCCGCCAGGGCCGGAATATGGTCCAGGTCCGGCATCAGCCGTACCTGTTCGCCGGTGAACCGGCCGATCCATTCGGCAATCGACGCGCAGACACGGGTCGCCAGCGGCAGAACCGTCAGGCGATAAAAGGCGCGGTTGGCCTCCTGATAATTCGAATAGGTCGCGTCGCCCGGAATGCCCAGCAGCATCGGAGGCACCCCGAAGGCCAGCGCGATTTCGCGGGCGGCGGATTCCTTGGTCTGCTGAAATTCCATGTCCGACGGGCTGAACCCCATAGGCTTCCAATCCAAACCGCCCTCCAGCAGCATGGGCCGCCCGGCATTCCGCGCGCCCTGATAGTTCGACGCCATTTCGTCGACCAGCCGCGCATACTGATCGTTGGTCATCGACCCCTGCCCGTCCGGGCCGCGATAGACGATTGCACCGGACGGACGAGCGGCATTGTCCAGCAGCGATTTCGACCAGCGCGAGGCCGAGTTGTGCACGTCCACCGCGCTCGCCGCTGCCTGCAGGGGCGAAAACCCATAATGATCGTCCAGCGGGTGGAAGTTGCGGATATGGCAGATGGGCGACAGGTCCCCGGTCACATCGAACCGGTGCTTGCGGCTTCCAACGGCATATTCATAGGCCACGGGCCAGCCATCCGACCCGGGCACCAGCCGCATCCGGTCCGACCGCAACACGTGCAATTCGAACGGAACCGCGCCTGAGGCACCGCCGACCGCCTCCAGATAGCCGTCGCCGGACAACAGGATCTGCCCGTACAGCGCCTCCAGCAGTTCCGCCCGCCCCTGCGCCCCGTTGGGACGCGCCAGACGATCGGCGACCGGATGCGCGTCGTAGCGGCGCTCGGCATCCTGTACCACCAGCGGCAGCGCGGCCGCGGCTTCCGCAATCATCTTCACCGACCGGAACCCGACCGGATTGCCGGCAAACCCGTTGCGGATCAGACTGGCGGTGTCGCGCGGGCTCCAGACCGTGCGCCCCGCTCCCTGAACCGCCGCCAGAACCGACCCGGTGACCGATGCCTTGCGTTCCGGCGCCGGCGGGGTCTGGGCCGGTGCCGGCGCGCGCTTGAAGAATTCCTTGATCATGGGCACATGTCCTCCTTGGCCGCTGGCTATGCCGCCGCGGCAGGGTGGTTTCGGTCAGTCGATGGAAGGGCGGTTGCGGGGCCTAGAGCCCCCGGATCCGCGGCCGGCGGAAC
Organism: Paracoccaceae bacterium; assembly: GCA_020425105.1. Classification (GTDB taxonomy): domain Bacteria; phylum Pseudomonadota; class Alphaproteobacteria; order Rhodobacterales; family Rhodobacteraceae; genus Meridianimarinicoccus. The sequence goes on along the minus strand of JAGQRU010000017.1, from coordinate 1,138 downwards.
TTGGCCGCCGGTTCGATCATCAGTTCCTGCAGCGCCCAGACCAGCGCATCGACCCGGTCCGGGCTGCCCTGGCCTTCGAAGCCGCGCAGGGTCATCTGGCACATCTGGTCTTCCAGCGTCCCCAGACCGCGCTTGTGCTTCACCCGGCCCTGCTCATAAAGCGCGGCCACCGGCTCGGCCCGGGCGGCCTTGCCGCGGCTTGCCCGCACGGCGCGGAAGGGCACCATCGGATCCACCTGCCGCAGCACCGTTTCCACAAGGTCGCCGCCCTGGTTGACTTCGGCCACCATGCGGTCGGCCCCGTGACGCGCCATCGCCGCCAGCGCGGCTTCCGCCCAGCCGCGCGGGGTTGCCCCCTGCAGCGACGCATCGTCCAGCACATAAGCGGTCCATTGCTGCGGCGGCCCCGACATCACCGCCCCCACAACCATAATGCCGCACGCATCCGACCCGGCATGGCCAGTCACCGGCGGATCGACCGCCACCACGATCCGGTCCAGATCGGGCACGACGTCCACCTGGCAGGCTTCCAGCATCGACATGGTCCACATGGCGCCTTCGGCATCCTCCAGCAGGATCCCGTCCAGCTCCTGGCGCCCCAGCCGCGTGCCGGCATAGCGTTCGCGCACTTCCGTCAGGAAGCTGTCGGCCAGATAGGCGGCGTTGGCTTCCGTGGGCGCGGTGGTCACCACCGTGGACGGGTTGTCCAGGATCCGCTTCAACACACTGACATTGCGCGGCGTGGTAGTGACCACCTGGCGCGGCGTTTCCCCCAGGCGCAGGCCGAATTGCAGCATGTCCCAGGCGTCCTCCGCCTTCTTCCACTTGGCCAGTTCATCGACCCAGGCCGCGTCGAATTGCGGCCCGCGCAGGCTTTCCGGCTCATGCGCCGAAAAGACCTGCGCGATAGCACCGTTCGGCCAGACCAGCCGCTTGCGCGTCGCTTCCCAGACCGGTTTGCGGTCGGGGGGCGAACAGGCCAGGATGCCGCTGTCGCCGAAAACCATGACTTCGCGCACCTGCTCGATTGTCTCGCCCACGAGGGCAACACGGCGCGAATGCCCCGGATCCAGCGGCCGCGATCCTTCGACCTCGCGCCGCACCCATTCGGCACCGGCGCGGGTTTTCCCCGCGCCGC
>JAGQRU010000096.1 GCA_020425105.1 Paracoccaceae bacterium | reverse complement strand
GTGAACATGTTCCTGTTCCCGTCGGGCATCATTCTGGGCGGTCAATTCACCTGGGTCGACTACTTCATGTATAACGAAATCCCGGTTGTCGTGGGCAACCTCGTCGGTGGTCTGACCTTCGTCGGCGGGATGATCTACGCCACCCACTACAAGACCTCGCCGAAGCGCAACGTCGCCCGCAATGACGACGTGGCCAGCGTTCCGGCCGAATAAGGACCTTGTCCTCCGAGGGCTCCGCAGCGCGGGGCCCTCTTGCGCAAAGGACCCTCGCGATGCCCAAGGATAATGCCGTGCAAGACAAGCTGCTCGTGTCGGTCGGCCAGTATTCTTCGGCGGGCCGCAAGGCCCAGAACCAGGATTTCCACGGCGCCGCCCTGCCCGATGGCGCCGTTTTGTCTTTGAAAGGCATCGTGATCGCGCTGGCCGACGGGATCAGTTCCAGCCCGGTCAGCCGTCAGGCCGCAGAAACCGCCGTGGGCAGCCTGATGACCGATTACTACGCAACGCCCGATGCCTGGACGGTCAAGAACGCCGCCTCCCGCGTGATTCAGGCGACCAGTTCCTGGCTGCACGCGCAAAGCCGCCACGCGGGCACCAGCGATATGAACCAAGGGCTGGTGTGCACGCTGTCGGCGCTGATCCTGAAAGGCCGCGACGGGCACATCTTTCACGTGGGCGACAGCCGCATTTGCCGGTTGGCCGGCGAAAGTCTGGAGCCATTGACCCAGCCGCACCGCGTGACCCTTTCCCCCGAGCAGAGCTATCTTGGCCGGGCCATGGGCGCCCAGCCAGAGGTCGAGATCGACTATCGCAAAGTGGCGCTGCGCGTCGGCGATGTCTTCCTTCTGACCACCGATGGCATCCACGAAACCCTGAGCGACCGTCATCTGGCGCGGCTGCTGGCGGATCGGACCGACCTGGACGCCCTTGCGCGCCGCATTGCCGACGAGGCGCTGGATCGGGGCAGCGATGACAACCTGACCGTTCAGGTCCTCCGCATCGACAGCCTGCCCGCCGCCGGGCAGGTCGAGCTGATGGCCCAGACCGCGCAGCTTCCGATCCCGCCGCTGCCTAAAGCGGGCGATGTGATCGACGGCTTTCGCATCCTGCGCCCCTTGCACCAGACCGCGCGCAGCCATGTCTTTCTGGCCGGCACCGAAGGCGGCGCGATGGCGGCGCTGAAAATTCCCTCGACCGAACACCAGAAGGATGCCGCCTATCTGGGCCGCTTCGTGTTGGAGGAATGGATCGCGCGGCGCTTGTCCTCGCCGCATGTGATCAAGGCCGCGCCGCTGCCGCAGGCGCGCAGCGTGTTGTTTGTCGCGACGGAATTCGTCGAAGGCCAGACCCTGCGTCAGTGGATGACCGATACCCCGCACCCGGATCTGCAGCAGGTGCGCGACATCGTTCAGCAGATCTCGATCGGGCTGCGCGCGTTTCACCGGCGCGAAATGCTGCATCAGGATATCCGGCCCGAAAACATCCTCATCGACCGGCACGGTACGGTGAAGATCATTGACCTGGGCTCCACCAGCGTGGCGGGCGTCGAAGAGGCGGCGCCGGGCACCTTGGGCGAAATGCCCGGCACCTTTCAGTACACGGCGCCCGAATACCTGTCTGGCGATGCGGTCAGCTGGCGGTCGGACCAGTATGCGTTGGGCGTGATCGCTTATGAGATGCTGACAGGGCGGTTGCCCTATGGCACCGCGGTGGCACAGGTCCGGTCCCGGGCCGATCAGCGGCGCCTGACCTATCGCCCGGCGCGCGACGATGACCGGTCGGTGCCGGACTGGATCGACGATGCGCTGCGCCGCGCAACCCATCCCGATCCGCTGCGCCGCTATGATGCGCTGACCGAATTTGTCGCCGATCTGCGGCGGCCCGGGCCGGGATGGCGGGCGCGCAAGCATGTGCCGTTGGCCCAACGCGACCCGCTGCGGTTCTGGCAGGCGCTGTGCGTCCTGCTGGTGGTTGCGCTCGCGCTCGTGCTGGCGAACCCGCCGGGCTGACACTGTTTCATTCCATCAGAAAGGGGTACTGAACTATGGAAATATTGACCCGGGAAGACGTGACCGCGCTGATCCTGTCGGCCAAGAAACAGGCCGGGATAACGTGGGAAGGGATCGCGGCCAAGATCGGCATGTCGCCGGTCTGGACCCATTCGGCCTGTATGGGCATGAACGCGATGCCCCCCGAAAAGGCAGGGCTTCTGGTCGCAGCACTGGGTCTTCCCCAGGAAGCGGCCGGGATTCTGGAAGAGAGTCCTACGAAGATTTGGGAACAGACGGTGCCGACCGATCCGTGCATCTATCGCTTGTATGAAGTGGTCGGGGTCTATGGTCCCACGATCAAGGCGCTGATCCACGAAAAGTTTGGCGACGGCATCATGTCGGCGATCGATTTCGACATGTCCGTGACCCGCGTCGAACACCCGAAAGGCGATCGGGTGAAGATCGAGATGTCGGGCAAATACCTGTCCTACAATTCCTGGTAAGGCATTCCTGGACCAAAGACCCGGCGGCGCGTTCTACCGCCGGGTCTTCGCAAGGGCTTAGGTTTTCAGGACCGAAAGCGGTTTGACTTTGCGGAACACGAACTCTGTCTGGTCCGGGGTCACGATCTTTTCCGCCCCCAGCTTCAGTGCCAGCTTGGCCATTTTCCGGTTTTCCGGGGCGACCACCAGGATCAGATCCTTGTGGTCGTGCCGGCAAACGCGGGAGATGGCCTCTTGCAGCAGCGCTTCGCCGATGCCGCGCTTTTGCCAGCCGGGCAACACCGACAGGGCGACCTCTTTCTTGTCGCGCGCGATCCGCGCCCGGGTGCTGCCCATTTCGACCAGTCCGACGATCCGACCACCCGCCACGAAGCCGAAGAACTCGGTTCGGCGTTTGTCGATGGACGTGTACCGCTTGACCAGCGCCGGCAGGCGCATCTGGCAGTTGAACCGACGGAAGCGGTCTTCCGGGTCCAGCCGCGCATAGTGAAAGATGACCGACGCGATCCGGTCCGATCCGATGTCCACCGGACCGAACAATTGCTTGCTGCGCGAAAAGCGACCGCGCCAGAGTTTGGAATCCGTGGCGCCCAGCAGGAACAGGACGAACCAGCGAAACCAAGTATAGACGAATGTCAGAGGCCGCGCAGCCGACAGCCACCGCGCGACGGCGGTTCCGGGGCGTTGCAGCAGATCCGTTCGATCTTTCGGAGGTGATAAACTGACATGACTAGGCGTATGCATCAGAAGACCCGTTTTTCATGGTCTCCTCCCAGCCTTCAGAATGGGGTCAGTGGCGGGGTTTTCAACAGAGGGCGCGCGTGCATAGCCGCTGACCGCTTTCAAGCTGTGGCAAAATGCGCACTACTTTTCCGTGGTCCGGCAAACGAATCGCATGTGCATAGTTGTTCTTTGCCGTAAATTCGCGCGTTGCGCGAATGGTAAACAAGGCGTTACCGTTCCCGGCGGGTGAAGAAATCACGAATTGTGCTGTTCGGGATACGACTATGCCCGTGGCGTTAGAAACCCAGGATGACCTTGCCGGAAAAGTTTTGCGGCGGGCGATGCGGATGCTCGGGCCGCAGGGGGTGGCGCGCGGCCGGATCGCCGTTTCGCGGTGACGCGCCTTCGCGGCGCAGGAAGTCGATCAGGCGGTCTTGCGGCATCGGTTCCGCCAGCCAGAACCCTTGCAGCGCATCGGCGCCGAGCGTTTCGGCCACGGCGCAGACTTCTGCGTTTTCGATGCATTCCAGCACCACCTGCTTGCCCAATGCGCGTCCGGTATCGACCATCGCGCGGATCACGCCGCGCGCCTGTGTCGATGCCACCGGATCGCCCGCGAATTGCAGGTCGATCTTGATCTGATCGAACGGGTATTCCAGCAGCCGGGCATATGAAGATTGCCCCTTGCCGAAATCATCCAGCGCAAGGCGGAAGCCAAGCCGGTGCAGGGTGTTCATCTGTTCCAATGCCCAGGGCGAATGGGCGACAAGGCCGCCTTCGGTCAACTCGATTAGGATGTCGCCGACCGCCAGACCGCGGGTCTGCAGCCCAGAGGTCAATTCTTCCAGAAGGTCGGTGCAGAGCAGTTCCAGATGCGACAGGTTGATCGAAATCGGCGTCGACAGCCCCGCGTCGCGTAGCCTCGCGGCCATGTCCATCGCCTTGCCGCGCAGCTGCCGGCCAAGATCGCAGATCACGCCGGCGTCTTCGGCGCTGGCAATCAGGTCCGACGTGGTGCCCGCATCGCCCGATGGCCAGCGCGCCAGGGCCTCCAGCCCCACGACCTGCCTGTCGGCGACCGACAGGATGGGCTGATACTGCAATTCGATCTTATCCTTTGCGATGGCGCCCAGAACTTCGATCCGCAGCATGTCGGCGTGCCGGATATCGCGCAGCATTGCCGCGTCGAAAGCCGTCACCCGATTGCCGCCCAGCTTTTTAGACGTGTACATCGCCTGATCGGCATACCGCAGCAGCGTGCGCAGATCGCGCGTTTCGGTCCCGCAATCGGCACGTCCGATGCTGCAGGACATCCTGTGGCGGGACTCGTCGCAGTCCAGCGTTTGCCCAAGTGCGGCGCGCAAGGACCGATCGAGCGCGCGGATTTCGTCCGGACTGCGCCCCACGCAGAACAGCACAAACTCGTCGCCGCTTTGGCGCCCGACCAGGTCGCTCGGGCCGGAAAGCTGGACCAGTTCCTGCGCCACGCGCCGCAGCAGCGCGTCGCCGACCGCATGTCCGAACGCGTCGTTGCACGCCTTCAGCCCGTCCACATCGACAAAGTACAGGGTCGCGGGAAGGTCGGCAGGTTTCACCGCGAGCCGGGTGCTGCATTTTTGAAAGAAGGCCGCGCGGTTCAGCAACTGGGTCAGCGGATCGCGTTCGGCCAGATAGGTGATCTTGGCCAGCGACCGTTCCTTTTCCTGCGCCATCGCATTGAAGCTGTCAGCAAGATTGCGCATTTCGCGAATGCCGAAACGCGCGGCGCATTGTGCGCGGACGCCAATAGCGCCCTTGGCCATCTGCCGCGCCGCGTTGGCGACGTTGCCCACGGCCTTGGCGATGCCGCTGGACACCCAGACCGCGATTGAGGCGGACAGGATCAGACCGGTCAGGAAGATGGTCAGCACCGATCGGCCGATATGGTCGGCCGACGCGCGCAATTCTGACACGGGTTGCGGAATCATGACGCCCCAGCCGGGACCGGTAACACGGGCGAAACCCGCGATGACCTCTTCGCCCAGGGCCGGGGACACAAATGTCGCGACCCCGGATTCGCCTGCCAGGACGCGCTCCACCGGTTCAAGCGCGCTCAGGTTTTTCGCGGTTTCACGCCATTCCGGGCGGGGGTGATAGATGGTTGCGCCGGTGGCGTCGACGATTGCCGCATGGCCTTTGGTGCCAAAGGACACGCGCGCGGCCAACGCAGAAAAGAACCCGGTGTTGAGCCTGCCAAAGACTATCGTGTCGCCGTGGCGTTGTGCGATCAGCATGTGGGGTCCCAGATTTCCCTGGGGCGGAATGATGTCCGACAGCTGGCCGGGGCGCGTTTCGGCAAGCTCCAGCAGCCGTTCCAGCAATGGGGCCGGAATCACGGCGCCGACCTCGTGCGCGTCGCCCAGCAGCACCCGCAACGATTGCCGGGTCTTGATGTCCACAACGCAGAGATGATCGAAATTCAGCGCCCGAAGCAGCGGGCGGGTGAAGGCCAGATCTTGACCATCGGCCAGCCGGCTGGCCAGACTGCCAAACAGGGTGCGGACGTCGAAATCGTATTTGGTCAGAACCTGACTGACATTCTGTGCGATGAGCAGATGGCGTTCTTCGACCGCCTCAAGCTCCTTCTCCATCGCGGCGGAGTGAGGCCATAGCCAGAACGTCAGAAGCGGCGCTCCGCAGGCCAGCAGGAACGCTGCCAGGAGGACCGCTCGAATCGGCATTGCAAGCATCGCAGGCCCCAATCGCGGAATCGCTTCCATTAATTTCTCCGCAATCTCGGTTAATTCAAGGTAAAGCAACTATGGGCTGTATCTTTGCGCCGTTCTGCGCGGATAGACGCCAACGATTGCGCGGATCTGCGGATTTTTGCGAATGTGGCGCCGCTGGGGCCGCAAGACGCGGTTTTTCGGCATAGCGAGCATCGGGGGCGTGGCGCAAGAACCGGCGCGCTGCCGCGCGCGGTGCCACCGGGCCGCGTCGGAATGACGATTCCCGCGCCGTGAGTTTTCGCCTAGTTCATAAGCATGGATATTGTTCTGGTCGTTACGATCCTCGCGTCGCTTTTCGTTGTCATCGGCGTGGCCGAACCGTTGGCGGCGCGTCTGCGCGTGCCCTATAGCGTGATCCTCGCCGTTCTGGGGATCTTCATCGGCAGCGCCGCGATCGTGATCCTGCAGACGCATGTGACGGACACGCTGACGCCGGTGGCCGAAGCCATCTTGGCGCTTCCCATCCGGTCGAACGTCTTTCTGTACGTTTTTCTTCCGACGCTTCTGTTTCAGGCCACGCTGGGCATGAACCTGCGCCGAATGCTCGACGACTGGGTGCCTATTCTGGTGCTGGCGGTCGTGGCGGTGATCGTGGCCACGCTGACGGTGGGATACGCCCTGTCCTGGGCCAGCGACCTGCCGTTGGTCGCCTGTCTGCTGATCGGCGCCATCGTTTCAACGACCGATCCATCGGCTGTGGTCAGTATCTTCCGGTCGATTTCGGCGCCCCGGCGGCTGGCACGGATCATCGAAGGCGAAAGCCTGCTGAACGATGCCGCCGCCATCGCGCTGTTCGGCCTGTTCATGGGCTTCGTCATGCTTGGCGTGCCCGATCCGACCCTGCAGGACACTCTGGAGCGGTTTCCGGTGCTGATCGCTGGCGGGGCGGTGACCGGCTGGCTCGCGGCCCGCATCGCGGTCTGGATCATGGCGTTTTTTCAGCGCCATGAGCTTGCCCAGATCTCCATCTCGGTCGCTTTGCCCTATCTTGCCTATATCGGCGCCGAACAAAGCGTCGGCGCGTCGGGGGTCATCGCGGTGGTGGCGGCAGGTCTGACATTGAACCTGACCGCGCCCGGGCGCCTGGCGCCGCAGGCCTGGGCCAATCTGCGCGAGGTTTGGGGGCTTCTGGCCCATTGGGCCGGGGCGCTGATCTTTATCCTGGCGGCGCTGCTGATCCCGCGCTTGCTGGAAGAGGTCCGGGCCGGGGATTACCTTTTGATCGGGGTGGTCGTCGTGGCGGCCATCGCCGCCCGCGCGCTGATCCTGTTCGGCCTGATGCCGTTGCTGACCATGCTGCGGCTGTCGCCCAGCGTCGACCGGGCCTACCGGTCCGCCATCCTGTGGGGAGGACTGCGCGGGGCGGTGACGCTGGCGCTGGCGCTGGCGGTGACGGAAAGCTTCCGGGTCCCGGTCGAGGTCAAGCGGCTGGTCGGGATTCTGGCCACCGGGTTCGCGCTCTTCACCCTGCTGGTGCAGGGTACGACATTGCGCTGGCTGATCGGGCGGCTGGGGCTGGATCGCCTGTCGCCGATTGACGATGCGTTGTCGCGGCAGGTCGTCGCCGTTGCGCTGCAAACCGTGCGTGAAGACGTTGCCAGCACCACAGAGAATTATGAACTGAGCCGCGAGATAGTGCGGACCGAAGCGGTCCGCTTCGGGCGGCGTCTGGATGAGGCGGTGAAGTCGGCGGAAGAAAGCGCCGAGATTCTGGACCGCGACCGCATCACACTGGGGCTCATCGCCCTTGCCGGGGCGGAACGGGACACGATCCTGGCGCGTCTGCGCGAACGGTCCTTGTCTGCAAGCCTGGCGGAACAGGCGCTGTCGGATGCGGACCGGCTGATCGAAGCCGCGCGCGTCGGCGGGCGCAGCGGGTATCAGCGGGCGGCACGCAGAAGCATCGCCTATGGTCCCAGCCTGCGCCTGGCATCCGTTCTGCATAACCGGTTGGGGTTTTCGGTGCCTTTGGTGCGGATGACCGGGGCAAGGTTCGAACGGTTGCTGTCGCAACGGCTGATTCTGCAGGACCTGGAAGGGTTCATCGACGGGCGCATCCGCCGGATCCACGGGCGGCGCGTCGCCGACCTGCTGAACGAACTTCTGGAGCGGCGGGTGGAGATGGTGGAAACCGCCCGCGACGGTCTGCGGCTGCAATATCCCGGCTACGCCGAAGAGCTTGAACGCCGTTTCATCCGCCGCACCGCGCTGCGTCTGGAAGAACGGGAATATACCGCGATGCGCGAAGACGGGCTGATCGGCGCCGAACTTTACGCGGCATTGATTCAGGACATCGCCAAGCGCCGCGAGGCCGCGGAAAAACGCCCGCCTCTCGACCTCACGCTGCAGCGCGCCGAACTGGTCCGGCAGTTTCCGCTTTTTGCCGATCTCGATGAGGTGTCGCTCAAGCGGCTGAGCCGGGTGCTGACGACACGCTATGTCGGCGCGGGCGAGCTTGTGCTGCGCAAGGACAGCGCGCCGAAACGCGTGTTCTTCATCGCGTCGGGCGCGGTCGAACTGGAAGTCGCGGGGCAGTCATGGCGCCTTGGCCGTGGCGAGATGTTCGGCCAGCTCGCGATCCTGATGCAACGGCCCCGCCGCGCCGAGGTGCGGTCCATCGCGCCCTGCACGCTTCTGGTGCTGGATGACGAACGGTTCCGGCGGCTGCTGAAACGCAGCCCGATGATTCAGGAAGCAGTGCACAAAAGCGCGGTCGAGCGCGGCATCGCGCATGAGCTTTTCCCAGATGAAGAGGACGCGGCACAGGCGTGAATGCCGCGTGCCCCCTTTGCTGACCCGTCAGACGGCGGTGCAGATATATTTCAGTTCCTGGAATTCGCTCATGCCATGATGGCTGCCTTCGCGGCCAAGACCGGATTGCTTGATGCCGCCGAACGGTGCGACTTCGGTTGAAATCAGACCCGTATTGACGCCGACCATGC
>JAGQRU010000095.1:28101-29071 GCA_020425105.1 Paracoccaceae bacterium | reverse complement strand
GGAACTTCCCGATCCTGATGGCGGTGTGGAAGCTGGCCCCGGCTCTGGCCGCGGGCAACTGTGTGGTGCTCAAGCCGGCCGAGCAGACGCCCTGGTCGATCCTGAAGCTCTTCGAGATCATCGGGGACCTGTTGCCGGCCGGGGTCGTCAACATCGTCAACGGGTTCGGCGTGGAGGCGGGCAAGCCGTTGGCGTCCTCGCCGCGGATCGCCAAGATCGCGTTCACCGGCGAAACCACCACCGGTCGTCTGATCGCGCAGTACGCGTCGGAATCGATCATCCCGGTCACGCTGGAACTGGGCGGCAAGTCGCCGAACATCTTCTTCTCGGACGTGATGCGCGAAGACGATGCCTTCTTCGACAAGTGTCTTGAAGGCTTCACCATGTTCGCGCTGAACCAGGGCGAAGTCTGCACCTGCCCGTCGCGTGCCCTGATCCAGGAAGACATCTATGAAGCCTTCATGGAACGCGCGCTGCAGCGTGTGAACGCCATCGTGCAAGGCGACCCGCGTGACATGGGCACCATGATCGGTGCGCAGGCATCGGGCGAGCAGTACGAAAAGATCCTGTCCTATATCGACATCGGCCGTCAGGAAGGTGCCGAGGTTCTGGCTGGCGGCGAAGCCAACAGCCTGGGCGGCGATATGGCGAACGGCTATTACATCAAGCCGACCGTCCTGAAGGGCCACAACAAGATGCGGGTCTTCCAGGAAGAGATCTTTGGCCCGGTCGTGTCCGTGACCACCTTCAAGGACAAAGACGAAGCCATGCAGATCGCAAACGACACGCTGTACGGTCTGGGCGCCGGCGTGTGGTCGCGCGATGCCAACACCTGCTACCGCTTCGGCCGCGGCATCCAGGCCGGTCGTGTCTGGACCAACTGCTATCACCTGTATCCCGCGGGCGCAGCCTTCGGCGGCTACAAGCAGTCGGGCATCGGCCGTGAGAACCACAAGATGATGCTCGATCA
>JAGQRU010000095.1:0-28078 GCA_020425105.1 Paracoccaceae bacterium | reverse complement strand
TGGTCAGCTACAACCCGAACAAGCTGGGCTTCTTCTAAGTCCATCGCAAGAAGGGCGGGGTTCGTCCCCCCGCCCGGTCTCTCCCCCTCCGGCCGCACAAATTGTGCGGCCGCTTTTCGTCTGGCAGGGCGGGATCGGGTCGCCTAAGACAGTTGCGCCGCACGCGGGCGGCGGGAAGGGGCATTGAGCATGGCAAACCACCTTTACGACGCGCTGTTCGGCAAGCACCGGGGCAACACCGCCCCTTTCCTGATTCTGCCCGACGGCGCGCAGATCACCTATGACGCCTTTCTGCGGCAGGCCGCGCAATTCGCCCATGCGCTTGGGGCGGCGGGCATCGCCTGCGGCGACCGGGTGGCGGTGCAGGTGGACAAATGCCCCGAGATGATCGCGCTTTTCGCGGCCTGCGCCCAGACTGGGGCGATCTTCCTGCCGCTGAACACCGCCTACACGGCGGCAGAGGTAGCGTATTTCGTCGAAAACTCGGGGGCAAAACTGTTCGTCTGCGCACCGGGCCGGGCCGAGGAACTGGCGGATATGGCCACGACATGCGGCGCGCGGCTGGAAACGCTGGGCGCGGGGCAGGGCACGTTCCTGGCCTTGTCGGACGGCCAGCCGGAGGTGTTCGACACCGTGGCGCGCGGCCCCGATGATCTGGCCGGGTTTCTCTATACCTCGGGCACCACGGGGCGGTCGAAGGGCGCGATGCTGACCCAGGACAACCTGCTGTCCAACGCCCGCACGCTGGTGGATCACTGGCAATTCACGGATCGGGACGTGCTGCTGCATGCGCTGCCGATCTTCCACACCCATGGCTTGTTCGTGGCCACCAATGTGATCCTGCTGGCGGGCGCATCGATGATCTTTCTGCCGAAGCTGGATGCCGACCAGCTGATCGCGTGGATGCCGAAAGCGACGTCAATGATGGGGGTGCCGACCTTCTATACCCGCCTGCTGGACGATCCGCGTTTCACCGGCGATCTGGTGGCGCATATGCGGCTGTTCATCTCTGGCTCGGCGCCCTTGCTGGCGGACACGCATGAAAAGTTCGAAGCGCGCACCGGGCACCGGATCCTGGAACGCTATGGCATGACCGAAACCAACATGAACACCTCGAACCCCTATGACGGCGAACGTCGGCCCGGGACGGTCGGCTTTGCCCTGCCGGGGGTGGATGTGAAGGTCTGCGACCCGGAAACCGGCGCGACCCTGCCGCGGGGCGATATCGGCGTGGTCGAGGTGCGCGGGCCGAACGTCTTCAAGGGCTATTGGAAGATGCCGGAAAAAACCGCCGAGGAGCTGCGCGAGGACGGGTTTTTCATCACCGGCGATCTGGGGCGGTTCGACGATGACGGCTATCTGATCATCGTCGGACGCAACAAGGATCTGATCATCTCGGGCGGGTACAACATTTATCCCAAGGAGATTGAGCTTCTGCTGGACGCCGCACCCGGCGTGGCGGAAAGCGCGGTGATCGGCGTGCCGCACCCGGATTTCGGCGAAACGGTTCTGGCGGTGCTGGTGCCTGAGCCCGGTCAGTCGCCGGATCTGGACGCCATCGCCGCCGATCTGGGCAGCACGCTTGCGCGGTTCAAGCAGCCACGGAAAATGGTGGTGGTCGGGGAACTGCCGCGCAACACCATGGGCAAGGTGCAAAAGAACATCCTGCGCGAAACCTATCGGGACAGCTTTTCCTGACGGCAGGCGGCGGCGCCCGGGGTCAGAAGCAGGTGATCTCAGCCTCGGCCTGCGCCCGGCGCAGATCGGCGACGATGTCCTGCGCCATGCGGGTGGTCTTGAAGATGGCGGACCGTTCACCGGTGACCTGCTGCATGGTGAGGACGGTTTCGGCCTCGACATATTTCTCATAGGGCAGGATCGCGGCGATGACGTCGATGGAGCAGGCGCATTTCGACAGCATCACCCGTGTCTGCCCGTTGGCGGCCATGCAGCCGAACACGTAATCGGCCCGGGCTTCGGTCGGGTAATCGTTCAGCCGGTCCGCCATGCTTTGCGCCAGCGCGCCGCCGCTCAGGGCCGCGACCAGTGCGCTCAGAAAAAGGCGGGCGATCATGGGTGTGCCTCCGTCGCGTCGGTCAGGGTCAGGACATGCGCATAGGCGCCGGGCGCGGTGGCATCCGGCGTGCGCGCGGCCAACTGGCCGTACCAGCCGGGCACCGCATCGGCGACGACGACCGACAGCGCCAGATCGCCCAACGCGCCCATGCGCGACTTTTCCGGGATTTCCGCGAACGGGTGGATCGTGACCTGCTGCGCCTGGATCGGCGTCCCCCCAAAGTCTATAGTGGCCGCTGTGATGTCGGCGGGACCCAGCAACGCCTCCTTGATCCGGTTGCGCAGGTAAAAGGGGCTGCTTCCGGTGACCGAGGCCACATCGCGCAGGGTGGATTCCAGAAAGTACATGATCACCGGATTTCCGGCGCCGGTGGGAAAGGCCCCCAGCCGCCGGGGCGGGCCCGCATCGCCCTGCTGCAACTGTGTCAGGACCGCGCTGCCCTCTGCATCCGCCGACAGCGCGACGCGATAGGCCGGCGCTGCGCCACGCTCGACCGTAGGGCCGGCCACCTCCACGTCATAGGTCAGTGTCACTGCATACGGGACGCCCGATGCGGTGCTGAGCGTGCCTTCGCGAAACATCAGATCATAGGTTTCGCCCGCACCGGCAGGGCCACCGGCGACCGCCAGCGCGATCAGCAGTGCTGCAACTTTTCGCGGCATCTGAGCCTCCCCTTTCGGACCAACCTAGCGCGATCCTTCCGCCTGTCAGCGCAGACTTTTGTCTGTGCAATCGGTCATGGCAGCGCCATGCGCGTGGTCCAGTCGATCAGCGACCGCAGCCGGGCCAGATGCACCGGCTTGGCCAGCACCGGCAGCGACATGGCTTCGGCTTGCCGCAGAACCGCCTTGTCCCGATTGGCCGTGATCAGGATCGCGGGTACCTCATACCCGGCCCGGTCGCGCAGAATGCGCACCGCATCCAGCCCGGTTTCGCCGTTGTCGAGCTGGTAATCCGCAAGGATGATGTCGGGCGGCGTTCCAAGATCGTCCATGATCGCCACCGCATCCGGGGTCGAGGCCACGGCAACCACCGTGATCCCCCAGCTTTCCAGCTTCTGGGTGGTGGCGTGCAGGACCTCGGGGTCGTTTTCGATCAGCAGCGCGATAAGACCGGGTTCGGCGTCGTCCAGGGCGGGATCGTCCGTGCTGGGCCTGTCGAGTGTCGGGGCTGGCGATGCGGCAAGCGGCAGTTCGATGAAGAAGCTCGACCCCTTGCCGGGCTGCGACGTGACCTGCAGGGGATGCCCCAGATGACGGCAGGCCCGGTCGACAATGGACAGCCCCAGCCCCATGCCGCCGCCAGCGTCGCGGACACGGGTGAATTCGTTGAAGATGCGGGCCTGATCTTCTTCGGAAATTCCGATCCCGGTATCGTGCACCTCGACCCGAACCCGGTCCCTGTAAAGGCGGCATCCCAGCAGCACCCGCCCGGCGTCGGTGTACTGGATCGCGTTGACCACCAGATTCTGGATCGACCGCGACAGATAGCGCCGGTCGCTCGACACCCATCGGGAACAGCCGACCACCGTCAGACGGATCCCCTTTTCTTCGGCAAGCGGCGCGAAATCGGTCTGGATGTTGTGCAGAAGCGGGCCGATGCAAAAGCTGGTGATGTTGAAATCCATCCCCGGGCTGTCCAGCCGCGAAATGTCCAGGATCGCGTGCAAAAGCCCTTCGATGGACGAAAACGACCGTCCCAGCCGCTCCACCGTATCGCGGGCAGTGTCGGTCAGCTCCGCCTCGCGCAGGGTCGAGATGTAAAGTTTCGCCGCGTTGATCGGCTGCAGCAGATCGTGGCTTGCAGCCGCGATGAAGCGGGTCTTGGACCTGTTGGCGTCTTCTGCGTCTTCCTTGGCCTCGCGCAGCGCCTCTTCGGTCCTGGCCTGTTCGGCGGCCGTTTGCTCCAGCAGCCGGTTGGCTTCGGTCAGCTCGGCGGTGCGTTCCCGGACCCGCTGTTCCAGCGCCACCGCCGCGTCGGCTTCGGCGGTGATGTCCATGATCGACACGACGAAGCCGCCTTCGGGAAAGGGGCGCACGCGCAGGTCCAGGCACATCCCGTCGCTGCGCCGGAACCGGACCTGAGCGGGCTGGCCGCGCAGGATGGATTTCAGCCAGCCTTCGCCATCATGGTCCGTGTCATCGCGGTCCAGCAGGTCGAACCGGCCCAGATGTTCGACGATCCGCCGGAAGGCGCTGCCGCGCTTCAAGAGCCGCAGCGGCACGCCCAGAAGCTCTCCGAAACGGTCGTTGCGCACTTGCAGCTCGCCCGCATCCGAGAAAGCGCAGAGCCCCAGCGACATGTGATCGAAGGCGATCTGAAGAAACTGCCCGTGGCGGTCGATCAGTTCTTCTTTCTGGCGGCGGGTTTCGCGCACGATTTCCGTGATCTCGGTCAGCAGCACGACGATGTTGTTCGATGACGCCGCGTGGCGCGAGATCTGGAACCAGCGGTCGTTTTTCAGCGGAACCACCGATGACGCGAAATGGGTATCGCTGCTGCGCGGCACCACATCTGCCAGCAGGCCCACATCGGTTTCGGTTTCACGACTGACGAAGCGGCTGTTATGGACCGCTTCCAGATAGGCGTCGAGATCGAGCCCGGGCCGGATCATCGGTTCCACATCGGGCAGCAAGCGCCGGAACAGCGTATTGCAGATCTGCAGCCGCCGATCCGAAAACAGCGCAAACCCCCCTTCGATGGCGATCATCGCATCGGCGAGGGTGCGTTGCAGGCTCTCCTGTTCCCGCCGCGCCGCTTCCAGATCGCGCGCGGTCTGACCCAGCGAATCCAGCGCGTCTTCCAGATCGCGGGTCTTTTCCCACACCGTCGCCTGAAGCGAGATCGCGGATTGAAACAGCGAATATGCCGAATGGCCCAGTTCGTGGCGACGCTCGGCACGGCGGATCAGGGCGTCGATGATCCGCCGCTGCTTCTGGACCTGCACGTCGAGCGGATCGTTCGGGTCGATCACAAGCTGTGCTTTCCGGTCGGGCGAAAGAACGCGATGCCCACGAAGGTCTGGTTCACATGCACGCCCAGATGCTGTTCGCCATAGGTGTTGAACCCGACCACCCGGTGGCGGCGCAGGCAATCCGACGCCGCATCCGCAAGCCCCTTGTGCGCGATCTCAAGCTTGCGCAGATAGCAGTCGAACCCAAGGATGAAATCCGGCGTGCCGGATTGTTCGTCGGCGACCGACAGGCCGGTTTCCAGGGTGCGCAGGATTTCCTTGCCCTTGCCCAGCCGCAGCACCAGCCCGTCATCGATGGCCGACAGCAATGTCAGCCCGTCGCCGAACTGGCTCTGCTGAATCCCGCGCACGTGATAATTGCTCTGATTGCGCACCAGCATCGGGTTTTCGGCGAAAATGATCGGCGACAGGTCGTTGACCGGCACCCCGACCAGCCGGGCATATTCCTGCGCCGCGGGCGACCCGTTCAGTTCCAGAACCAGACGTTCTTCCGGGATGGCGTGGGTGACCACCGCGTATTTGTCCGTCGGCTGGAAATGGTCGAAGCCCAGCCCGCAGAAATCCAGATCGGTTTCGATCAGCAACAGCAGCGCGGCATTTCGATGGAACTGGCCCGCGTGCAAGACACTGGTGCGCCGGAACCGCAGCCCGTCGCCCGCCGAGCCGCCGAAGACCGGCACATCGCCAAGCGCCGTTTCCAGCGCGGCGACCAGCATGTCTTCCTGCTTCGACAACCCGTCGGTGAAGATCAGCGCCAGCCGGTTATGGCCGGGCGCGGTCTGGAACTGCGCCGACAGGCGTCGGGTGGCATCGACGATATCGGCCATGGAGACGGGCGCCAGCAACGGGAAGCATTTCGATGCGACGCGGAAATGGTCGCTGCTGAAGGCCAGCGCCATCAGGGCATCGGTCTCGTATCCTTGTTGCGTGATCTGCCCGGCCGTGGTGCTGCCGAAAATCGCCACATCCGGCAGAGCGCCGGGCAAGGCCGCGGCAAGCGCATCGGGGTCCATCGCCCCCGGCGCCAGCAGCAGGATGAAGCTGGGGGACGCATCGCGCAGCTGTTGCCCGATTTCAGCCAGCGCGACCGCAGGATCGGCGGCGCGCGACACGCCGATGCGAAGCGCCCGGGCGGGCACCGACGAGAGGTCTTGCACCGGCGCAGCATTGTGAAGGCGTTCGGCGGCGGACACTGTCGCAATGCGCCTTTATTGCAGGTTCTGCCGGATCGACACCGCCCGCACCATCATCGCGGCCTGCGTCCGGTTGCGGGCACCCAGACGGCGCAGCAGGGCGGTGATATGCGCTTTGACCGTCGCTTCGGCCAGTTGCATTTCATACGCGATCAGCTTGTTCGGCTGGCCCTTGCAGATCAGCGCCAGAATGCGGCTTTGCTGATGCGACAGCTCGGCGATCCGGCGCGAAATCTCTTCCACCGAATTGACCTGATCCGCCGCTTGCGGCTTTTCCTCGTATCCGGGCGGGACATAGGTCTTGCCATCGCAGACATCGATCATCGCCTTGCGAAAGCTCTCGCGCTCGGTCTCCTTGGGAATGAACCCGGCGGCCCCGGCGGACATCACCTGCTGCACCACCGTGTCGTCGGAGATCGCCGAAATCACCACCACGGGCGTCTCGGGCGCTTTCTTCTTGATCTTGAGAAACCCGCTCAGCCCCGACACGTCCGGCAGGTTCAGATCCAGCAGCACAAGATCGGGGCTATAGCGCGACCGCAAATGCTGCATCGCGCCGGTCAGTGAATCCGCGGTCCGGATCCGCTTGGTGCGGAACAGGCTTTTCATCGTCGACGCCAGCGCATCGCAATAAAGCGGGTGGTCGTCGATGATCAGTACCGACTTGATAAAGAGCGCATGGTCATGCGCAATGGCCGTGGCCATGTCCGGTTCCTCCCTCTCGGCCGATCGGCAGATGTTGCGGCTGGGGCTCCAGCGCGCCGGTGGGTCCGGCTTGTTTGTCTGTCCGACTGGGCACGATCTGATGCGCAGCGTATTGCCTCGGTGGCCTGCGGCGCAACCATTTATGGCTGACACGTCATTTGCTGCATTGCAGCAATCGCAGGGCAGCCTTGCAATATTGACCATTGTCAGGTCTGGTCATCGGCGTGAAAGTGTCCGGTGACCTATGGGCAGGTTCATGTCAGGACGTGGCCCGGTCCGTTTCCTCGTGTGTATGGAGCAATCGTGATGCTGCGCTTTTCGTCCCTGTCCGCCCTTCTTCTGGCCGCATTGGCCGCCCCTGTTGCCGCCGAAGAGGTTCAGATCTCTCAGGCCATTTCTGCAGGCAGCCTGCATGACGGGCCGCTGGACATGGTGGCCTATTACACCGAACTGCCCGGCGGCGCATTCGAGGTCGTCGCAACCTTCGCCGAACCGGATGGCAGCGCGCCCATGCGGGTGATGATGGCAATGGCCGATGGCGATGCGCTGCGCTTCGGGCTGCCCGGCCATCGCGGTGCGCTTTACGGATTTTCCCGCGCCGGCAACGTGCTGACCGTATCGGTCGATCCGGTGCCAACGAAAGAAGCCAGCGCAACGGCGCCGCTGACGGTGCCGTCGAAGCTCTGACGCCGAACCCGGCCTTGGGTCAGACCGCGGGCGCGGCGCGGCGGCGCCACGCCCCGGCGCGGGCTTCCAAGGGCTGGATCAGCAGCAGTTCCACCAGAAGCATGACGGCGACGAAGCTGAGCGCATAGGCCAGAACCATCGCCACATCGAACAACTGAAAATACAGGTGGATCTGGAAACCGACACCGCTGGAGCGCCCCAGAAACTCCACCACCAGCACGATTTTCCAGATCACCGCCAATCCGTTGCGGGCGCTGGCGGCGATAAAGGGCGCCAGTTGCGGCAGCAGGATATGCCGCAGCCGGGCCACCGGACCCATGCGGAACAACCGCCCCATTTCATCCAGCGCCGGATCGACGCTGCGCACCCCTTCGCGCACCGAAACCACCACCATGGCGGTCTTGTTCAGGGCCACCGCCGTGATCGCGGCGGTTTCGTTCAGACCGATCCACAGATAGCACAAGACGATGATGACCAGCGCGGGCAGGTTCAGCAGGACCGTGACCCAAGGGTCCAGCCAGCGCGCCAGACCGGGTCGGCGTCCCAGCAGCAGCCCGATCGCGGCCCCGGCGACCATCGCCACCCCAAAGGCCAGAATAACGCGGCGCAGCGTCGCCAGCATGTGATAGGCCAGATCGCCGGACTGGGCCTCTTTGACGATGTCGGCCATGACCTCGGGCGGGGCGGGCAGGACCTGCGGGTCGGCCTTCAGCAGCGCCAGCGCCCACCACAGCCCCACGAAGCCCAGAAGCGACAGGCCAAAGGTCGCGGGCTCGTGCAGGAAGTGCCGGACAAAGTTGCGGCGGGGCGTGGTCATTTCCCGAACATGCGGGACGCCGTGGGCTTCGGCAAGCCCGCGCGCGGGGTCCTCAGACGAATGTCGCGGGATGCTTGCAGGCGGCGCGGGCCCATGCACCACCGACCCGCGACCAAGGTCGCGATCCAGTCGCCCGACACGATGCGCTAGCCTCCCGGCAGGGAGGAATACGGAATGACCTTTGACCAAAATGTATCGATCATGCGCCGTGTGCGCGACATTGCAGAAAGTTTCGAAATGGTGACCCGGAGCCTGCGGCGCCCGCGATCCGGGGGCCGGCCTGCTGCCGGGATCCAATCCTTGGGCATGACCGTGGAAGCGCTGCCGGAAGGCCGCAGAGCGATGCAGCTGGCGAGCCTTGGGCTGTGCGCGATGCTGACCGTTCTGGCCCCCGGGGCAGGCATGGCCGATGACGGCCCGGATTTCGGTTTCGCCGGTGTCCTGTCGGGCAGCAATTCACGCGATCTGCCGCCCATCACGCTCGGGGCGGGCCTGCCGCTGGCCGAGGAAGGCTGGGTGCTGAAATCGGGGCGCTATTACGAGGTCGAAATCACGTCGGACGGCAGCCAGGAGCTGGGGCTCGTGGGACCGGAGTTTTTCCGTGCCATCTGGATCGACGAAATCGTCATTGACGGGCTTGAGATCCGCCCGCTCGGGCTTGACAGCGTCGAGTTCGATGAGGCTGGTACGATGGAAATCGGCTTTCTGGCCATCAAGCCGGGCCGCTATTACATGAAGATCCCGGGCTCGACCGGCGCAACCCAACGCGTGGAGATCACTATAGAGTGAGCCTCAGCCTGACAGATCTCAGCTATGCGTTCGGCCCGCGGCAGGCGCTCGATGGCGTCGGATTTTCGGTTCCGGAGGGGCGGTTCTGCGCGCTTCTCGGCCCGAACGGGGCCGGGAAGTCGACGCTGTTCAACCTGCTGACGCGGCTCTTTACCACCCGCGCCGGGCGGATCGACATTGCCGGGCACGATCTGGCGCGCAATCCCCGCGCGGCCTTGGCGCAGATCGGCGTGGTGTTTCAGCAGACGACGCTGGATCTGGATCTGACGGTGCTGCAGAACCTGCGCTATCACGCGGCGCTGCACGGGCTTGGCGGGCGTGAGGCGGCGACGCGGATCGACGCCGCGCTGGACCGGCTGTCGGTGGCCGACCGCGCCCGCGATCGGGTGCGCGACCTGAATGGCGGCCATCGCCGCCGTACTGAGATCGCCCGCGCTCTGGTGCACCGCCCGGCGGTGTTGCTGCTGGACGAACCGACCGTGGGGCTGGACGCCGCGTCGCGCGCGGCGATCACCGATCATGTCCACCGGCTTTGCGCCGACACCGGGCTGACCGTGCTCTGGGCCACTCATCTGACCGATGAAATCGCGCCCGCCGATCAGGTCGTGATCCTGCATCGCGGAAAGGTGCTGGCGAATGGGTCGGCTGCCGAACTGGCCCCTGACGGAGATCTGCGCGACCGGTTTCTGGCCCTGACGGCGGAACCCGCATGACCCATTGGCTGATCGCGCTGCGGGCCATCGCGGGCCGCGAATTCCTGCGGTTTCTGCATCAGCGGGAACGGTTTCTGTCCGCGCTGGTCCGGCCGCTGGTCTGGCTTCTGGTCTTTGCCGCCGGGTTTCGCGCCGCCCTGGGCCTGTCGATCACGCCGCCCTATCAGACCTATATCACCTATGAGACCTATATCGTGCCGGGTCTGTGCGGGATGATCCTGCTGTTCAACGGCATGCAATCGTCGCTGAGCCTGGTCTATGACCGCGAAATGGGGTCGATGCGGCTGTTGCTGACCGCGCCGCTGCCGCGCTGGTGGCTGCTGTTCTGCAAGTTGCTGGCGGGCACGCTGATTTCGGTGCTGCAGGCCTATGCCTTCCTCGGCATCTCGGCCGCATTCGGTATCTGGCTGCCGTGGACCGGGTATGTGACGGTGTTTCCGGCGCTGCTGCTGGCCGGGATGATGCTGGGCGCGCTCGGGCTCGCGTTGTCGTCGCTGGTGCGTCAGCTGGAAAATTTCGCCGGTGTGATGAACTTCGTCATCTTTCCGACCTTCTTCCTGTCCAGCGCGCTGTATCCGCTATGGAAAATGGCGGAAAGCTCGCGCCTGCTGCATGACATCTGCGCGGCGAACCCGTTCAGCCATGCGGTCGAACTGATCCGGTTCGCGCTTTACGGGCAGGTTAACCTGCCCGCGCTCGGGTGGACCGTTCTGGCTCTGGCGGTGTTCTGGGGGCTTGGCGTCTGGGGCTACGACCCGCGCCGGGGCATGATCCAGCGCAAGGGGTGAAAGCCGCGGCCGCGCTCAGACGGCCGGGCTCAGGGTCGCGGGCAAGCCGTCCAGTCGCACGATGCGGTCGGCCAGCCGCCGTGCTTCGCCCAGATCGTGGGTCACCAGCACGGTGGCGACGGGCCGCCGGGCACGCAGGGCTTCGAAAAGCGCATAAAGCTCTTCCGCCCGGGCGGTGTCCAGCGACACGAAGGGTTCGTCCATCAGCAGCAGGTCGGGGTCCATCGCAAAAGCCCGCGCCAGGGCCAGCCGCCGTTGCTGTCCCAGCGAAAGCTGCCCGGGGAAACGGTCGCCCATCCCGGCAAGCCCGACTTCGTCCAGCGCCCGGTCCGCGCGCGCCGCGTCGATACCGGTGGTCAGGGTCAGATTGGCCCGTGCGGTGCGCCATGGCAGCAGCGTCGGTTCCTGAAACACCATCGACAGGCGTTCGGGGCGCCACACGCGCCCCTCATAGTCACGGTCAAGCCCGGCCATGATCCGCAGCAAGGTGCTTTTGCCGATCCCGGACGGGCCGGTCACCGCCAGGGTCTGCCCCGGATCCAGCGTGATCGACACGGCACCCAGCACCCGGGTGCCGCCGAAGACCTTGCCGTCGATCTGAAGATCCAGGCAATGCGGGCGCGCCGCCCCAGAGGAGGGATGGGGCCGCGCACCCAGGCCCAGCGTCCGGCGCACCCCGGGGAGGAAAGCGGAGCGCACGGGCAGGGGGTCAGCTCCCGGGCTGAACAAAGAGACCCTCGGGCAGCGCGCTGACATCGCCCAGCAGATCCTCGCCGCCAAGCTCCGCCATCAGGCGCAGCATCCGGTCGGCCGCAGCTTCATCAACCGGCCCGGCGGCGGGGATCCCGTCGCGGAAGCCCGCTTTCAGCGCTTCGAACTGGCTGTCGGTATTGGCGTTCATGTTCGGGCGCAGACGGTCCCATTCGGCATCCGACGTTGCCAGCAGATCCTTCGCCGCGCGCGACGCATTCGCCAGCCCCTGCACCAGTTCCGGGTGATCGCGCAGGGTTTCGCCATGCAGCACATAGCCCAGAAGCGGGGTCTGGGGATCGAGACCGAGCGCCTCGGACGCCTCGGACACCGACACCAGAGTGTGCATGCCCGCCGCTTCCATCTTGGCCATGAAATGCCAGAAATTGATCGCTCCGGCGAATTCGCCCTGAAGCCCGGCCTTGAAGATCAGCGGCGGGGCGCCAAAGACCTGTTCGGTTTCGGCCTGCAGATCCATGCCATAGGTCTTGTCGGCATAGGCGCGCAGGATCAGCCAGCTTTTGTCCAGCGGGCCGCCAGCAACACCGATCTTGCCGCCGCGCAGATCGGCCAGGGTCTTGGCGGTGCTGCCTTCGGGCACCATCAGACCGCCAACGGCACGCGAATAGGGCAGGAAGACGAAATCGTGACCCGCCGCGCGCTGCCGCGCCACCCACAGCCAGTCGGAGACGATGGCATCCGCCTCGCCGCCCTGAAAGGCCACCTCGGCGGCGGCTTTCCCGGCCACGTCCTGAACATCCAGCGTAAAACCGTTGGCACGGTCGAACCCGTTATGGGTGATCGTGTCCAGTTCCCAATTCACCGTGCCGGATTTCAGAACCGCCACACGCAGGGTCGGCAGTTCGGCCAGAACCGCCGTGGCGGACAGCGCAAGGGTCAGGGCCGCGGCCCCGAGTCGCTTCATCATCATTCGTTTTCCTCCCATTTGCGGCCAGTCTATCGAGTCGCACAGGACGGGATAGATCGACTAAAGGCGCATGCGCGGCGCCGGTGCGAAGGATCAGGCCGGGGGCATTTTCGGCAGGTCCTGCTGGAAGACATTGCCGTCGGTATCCACTGCGCGCACGGTCAGCGCGGGCGATCCGTTATCGGAATACCAGAACCGGAAGACCGGATTTTCGCTGATCGAAATCCCGCCTTCCAGCGAGAACAGCACATCGTCGCCCTGACGGACCTCTAAGGCCGAGATGAAATGGGCGGACACGAACAGCTGGGTGATCTGGTCGCGCTGCAGGCCGGAATAGTTGGGATGCCGGATCATCACCTGCGCTTCGCGCCGGGCGACGGATTGCTGCACCGCCGGGTCGCCAAACAGCTTCAGCCGCATTTGCCCCATCGTCGCCAGCGCCTGGGCCGGGTCCTTGGTCGCCGGCGCGGAACACCCGCCCGAGGCTTTCACGAAGCGCCCGTTCATATAGGTTCCGGTCGCGGTGTCGGCCAGCACGCGCACATTGGAATACTGATTGACCCGAATGCGGGTTTCGAAATCCAGCGGATGCATGGCCGCGCCGAAGGTGATCGTTGCGGCCAGGGGCGCGGGGTTTTCGTCGATGACCAGCATCACCCGTTCGATCCGCGGCGCGTCCGGGTCGATCTGGGTGATGGTGACGGGCACAATCGCGGCGTCATGGGCACGATAGGGCGCGGCGACGTCAAAAAGCGCGCTGCCATCCTTCAGCTCCGCATCCTGCGCGATGTCATAGCGCAGATCGTCCCAGCTTCCGCCGGGCAGCATCGGGTTGGGCTGATCTTCGGCACTGGCGGCGAAGGCGGTCGCGATCAGCGCCGCGGCAATAATAAGTCGATGCATCGAATCCTCCCAAATTCGACAGGCGCGCCGAGGGTATCATGCCCGCGCCCGTCCCCGAACCGAGCCTTTCGGATCGGTGGCCGGGCCCTCGCTTGCGGCGCAATCTGGATCGCGGATCCCGCCACGCCAGAGGACACCGCGTGTTCGAAGCCTTTGCCATGATCTGCGCTCTTTCTGGGCCTTCGGATGTCTGCCGCGAAGCGCTGGTGCCCGGGTTTGCCGCGCCGGATCGGGCCGGTTGCCTGTCCGCGCTGGCGGCAGGGCCCCCTGCCTGGCTCGTTGCGGCAAAGCCCGCCATGACCGATTGTCAGCCGCGCCCCGGATCGCGCTTGCAGTTCGATGAAATCGCCCCCGGGGTGTTCGTGCATCTGGGCGCAATCGCGGAGGCTGACCCCGACAATGCGGGCGATGTGGCCAATATCGCCTTCGTCATCGGCGCGGACAGCGTCACGGTGATAGACACGGGCGGCTCGCGGCAGGTGGGCGAACAGGCCTATCTGGCGGTGCGGGAGCGCAGCGAGCTTCCCATCAGTCACGTGATCCTGACCCATATGCATCCCGACCACGTGCTGGGCGCCGCCGCCTTCGCCGATCTGGGCGCGGCCATCGTGGGGCATGCGCATCTGCCGCGCGCGCTGGCGGACCGGGCCGACAGCTATCTGGCCGGTTTCGGGCAGCGCATCGGGCCCGAAGGGTTTCTGGGCACCCGGATCGTTGCCCCCGGCCTTCTGGTCGACGACCGGCTTTCGGTGGATCTGGGCGCCCGGCAACTGCGGATCCAACGCTGGCCCACCGGCCACAGCGAAAGCGACATGACCGTGTTCGACCCGCAGACGCAGACGCTTTTTGCCGGGGATCTGCTCTTTGACCAGCACGCGCCCGCCATCGACGGATCGCTGCGCGGCTGGCAAGGGGTGCTGGCCGATCTGACCGGACAGCCCGCCGCGCGGGTTGTGCCCGGCCATGGCGGGCCGGTCTTGCCCTGGCCGTCGGGCGCCGACGCGCTGCTGCGGTATCTGGCCGTGCTGGCCGACGACACCCGGGCGGCCATCGACAGCGGTGCGCCGCTTGGCGCGGCCGCCGCCCGGATCGGTGCGTCGGAAGCGGGAAACTGGGCGCTCTTCGATCTTTTCAACCCGCGCAACGCGACCCTGGCCTATACCGAACTGGAGTGGGAATAGCGGCACCGGCACCGGGTTGACCGCTTCGTCCGGTGCCGGAATGATGCCAGAATGGCTCCGAAAGTCTGTGTTCCCTGTGCGCGGGTTCACAGGCCAGATGACATGCGCCACGATCGATGGAGGAGATCCTGTATGCCGCGCAGCCCGCGCCATGGCGGCCAAGACCGCGACCCGAGCCAACCGAAGGGGCGGCAGGTAGATGATGCCGCGCTGGCGCATGTGACGGCGGTTCTGGGGGATCTGCCCCGCCGCCGCGACCTGCTGATCGAGGCGCTGCATCTGCTGCAGGACCATGACGGGTATCTGGGCGCGGGGCGGCTGGCCGCGCTGGCCGATCTTCTGCGCCTGTCTCAGGCCGAAGTTTATGAAGTGGCAAGCTTCTATCACCATTTCGATATCGTGCGCGAAGGCGATACCGCGCCGCCGCCATTGACGATCCGGGTGTGCGACGGGCTGTCCTGTGCCATGGCCGGGGCCGAAACGCTGATCGCCGATCTGCGGGACAAGGTCGATCCGGCGCGCGTCCGTGTGCAGCCGGTGCCCTGCATCGGCGCTTGCGACACCGCCCCGGCGGCGCAGTGCGGCAAGCGTGCGGTGCCCGGCGCGACGCTCGACACGCTTCTGGCGGCGGCTGCGGGTCCGACCGAGCCTCTGATCCCCGACTATGAGGATCTGGAGACCTATCGCGCCAAGGGCGGCTATGGCGCGCTGGCGCGGGTGCGGGCCGGCGACATCACCGCCGATGCCGCGACCGCCATCCTGTCAGACGCCCAGTTGCGTGGTCTGGGCGGGGCCGGGTTCCCCGCCGGGCGCAAGTGGGGGTTTGTGCGGGCCGAGCCGGGACCGCGCCTGATGACCGTCAATGGCGACGAAGGCGAACCCGGCACGTTCAAGGACCGCTATTGGCTGGAACGCACGCCGCACCGCATGCTGGAAGGGGCGCAGATCGCCGCGACTGTGGTCGGCTGCGACCGCATCTATATCTATATGCGCGACGAATATCCGGCGGTGCTGGAGATCCTGCGCCGCGAGATCGCCGCGCTGGAGGCCGCCGGGCTGGCCGCCGTACCGATGGAGCTGCGCCGCGGGGCGGGCGCCTATATCTGCGGCGAAGAAAGCGCGATGATCGAATCCATCGAAGGCAAGCGCGGCCTGCCGCGCCACCGCCCGCCCTTCATCGCGCAGGTTGGGCTGTTCGGCCGGCCGACGCTGAACCACAATGTCGAAACGCTCAGCTGGATTCCCGATATCCTGACCCATGGGGCCGCATGGTTCGCGGATCAGGGGGCGGGTGAGAGCCATTTCGGCCTGCGGTCCTATTCCGTGTCCGGGCGGGTGCGGGATCCGGGGGTGAAGCTTGCCCCGGCGGGGATTTCGCTGGCGCGCTTGATCGACGACCATTGCGGCGGCATGGCCGACGGGCACACCTTCCGCGCCTTCCTGCCCGGCGGCGCGTCGGGCGGGATCTTCCCGGCCCACATGGCCGATCTGCCGCTGGATTTCGGCACGTTCGAACCCCATGGCGGGTTTGTCGGATCGCATGCGGTGGTGGTGTTGTCGCAAGCCGACAATCTGGCCGATGCGGTGCTGAACACGATGCGGTTTTTCCGCGACGAAAGCTGCGGCCAGTGCACCCCGTGCCGCGCCGGGACCGACAAGATCGTCCGGCTGCTTGAGGCCGGCACCCCCGATCCGGCGCTTCTGGACGACTTGAGCCTGGTGATGCGCGACAGTTCGATCTGCGGGCTGGGACAGGCCGCGTCGAACTGCCTGCGCCACCTGATGACCCATTTCCCGGAGGAAATGCCATGAGCCTCGACGACCCCAGAACCACCCGCGTGACCTTCACGCTCGACGGGCAGCAGGTCACGGCGGCGCCGGGCGAAACCATCTGGCAGGTGGCCAAGCGGCAGGGCACGGCAATTCCGCATCTGTGCTGGAAGGATGCGCCGGGATACCGCGCCGACGGCAATTGCCGGGCCTGCATGGTCGAGGTCGAAGGCGAACGGGTGCTGGCCGCCGCCTGCAAGCGCCCGGCCGCAGACGGCATGGTCGTTACCACCGGCAGCGACCGGGTGACGCGCAACCGCAAGCTGGTGTTCGAACTTCTGGCCTCGGATATGCCCGCACGCGATGACGGCCCCGATCCCAAGGCGCATTTCTGGGACCAGGCCGCGCTGGCCGGGATGGACCCGCCGCGCTTTCCCAGTGCCCGCCCGGGCGCGCGCCGCACGATCCCCGTGGACAGCATCTTCCACGACGCTTCGCACCCGTCGATTGCGGTCAATCTGGATGCCTGCATCTCCTGCGGGCTGTGCGAACGTGCCTGCCGCGAGGTGCAGGTCAACGACGTGATCGGCATGAGCCATCGCGGCATGGACGCGCTGCCCAGCTTCGACATCGACGATCCGATGGGCGGGTCCAGTTG
The DNA here is from genome assembly GCA_020425105.1 of Paracoccaceae bacterium. GTDB lineage: Bacteria > Pseudomonadota > Alphaproteobacteria > Rhodobacterales > Rhodobacteraceae > Meridianimarinicoccus. The sequence goes on along the minus strand of JAGQRU010000095.1, from coordinate 11,145 downwards.
CGTGGCCTGCGGCGAATGCGTTCAGGCATGCCCGACCGGGGCGCTGATGGAACGCTCGCTGCTGGACGACACCGCGACCCGGCGCACGATATATCCCGACCGCAGCGAAAAGTCGGTCTGCCCGTTCTGCGGCGTCGGATGCCAGACCGAAGTGCATCTGAAGGGCAACGACATCGTGGCGGTGGACGGCGCCGACGGACCCGCCAACCGGGCGCGGCTTTGCGTCAAGGGCCGGTTCGGCATGGACTATGTCATGAGCCCCGAGCGGCTGACAAAGCCGCTGATCCGGCGCGACGACGCCCCGAAGCGCGGCGACATGACCATGCGCTTCGACGAGATCGGCACCTATTTCCGCGAAGCGAGCTGGGAAGAGGCGTTGAGCCTAGCCGCCACCGGTCTGACCCGCATTGCCGAAACCCATGGCGGCGGCGCGCTGGCCGGGTTCGGATCGGCCAAGGGGTCGAACGAGGAAGCCTATCTGTTTCAGAAATTCATCCGTCAGGGATTTGGCACCAACAATGTCGATCACTGCACGCGGCTCTGCCATGCCTCGTCGGTCGCGGCGCTGATCGAAGGGGTCGGATCCGGGGCGGTGTCGGCACCCTTCACCGCCGCCGAGGACGCCGATTGCATCGTGATCATCGGCGCCCGGCCCGAAAGCAACCACCCGGTCGCGGCCACCTATTTCAAGCAGGCGGTCAAACGCGGCGCCAAGCTGATCGTCATGGATCCGCGGCGGCAGGGGCTGATGCGGCATGCGACCCACCCGGTGGTGTTCACGCCCGGCCGGGATGTGGCGCTGCTGAACGCGATGCTGCATGTGATCATCGCCGAAAAACTCTATGACGCCCAATATGTGCAGGCCCATGTGGACGGGTTCGACGCGCTGGCGGAAAAGGTTCAGGGCTTTGCTCCCGAAGCGATGGAACCGGTCTGCGGCGTGCCCGCCGACACCATCCGCGATCTTGCCCGCACTTATGCCGGGTCCGAACGGTCCATCATCTTCTGGGGCATGGGGGTCAGCCAGCATGTGCACGGGACCGACAATTCCCGCTGCCTGATCGCGCTGGCGCTGATCACCGGGCATGTGGGCCGGCCGGGCACCGGGCTGCACCCGCTCAGGGGACAGAACAACGTGCAGGGCGCGTCCGATGCCGGTCTGATTCCGATGGTTTACCCCGACTACCGGCCCGTGTCGGACACCGATATTCGGGCGGAATTCGAAACCGCATGGGGCCGGACGCTCGACCCCGCACCGGGTCTGACGGTGGTGGAGATCATCGACGCGATGGCCCGCGGCGACATTCGCGGCATGTATGTGATGGGCGAAAATCCCGCCATGTCCGATCCCGACCAGATCCATGCCCGCGCCGCACTGGCGAAGCTGGACCATCTGGTGGTGCAGGACATTTTCCTGACCGAAACCGCGTGGTTCGCGGATGTGATCCTGCCCGCATCGGCGCAGCCCGAAAAGCCAGGGACCTTCACCAATTCCAACCGGCTGGTGCAGGTGGGCTTCCCTGTCCGCCAGCCGCCGGGCGAGGCGCGGCAGGACTGGGAACTGATCGTCGATCTGGCAAAGCGCTGCGGGCTGGACTGGCGATATGGCGATGTGTCCGAGGTCTATACCGAAATGGCCAGCCACATGCCGAGCCTCGACAATATCTCCTGGGACCGGCTGCTGCGCGAACGGGCGGTGGTCTATCCCGCCGACGCGGCGGACCAGCCGGGCAGCGAGATCATCTTCGCCGAACGCTTCGCCACGGCGGACGGGCGGGCGCGGATCGTGCCCGCGGACCTGCTGCCGCCGGATGAAATGCCGGATGCCGAGTTTCCGCTGGTGCTGACCACCGGGCGGCTGCTGGAACATTGGCATACGGGCGCGATGACCCGGCGGGCAACAATGCTGGAGGCGCAGGAGCCCGAACCGATCGTGGCCATGCATCCGCGCGATATCGGGGAAATGGGACTGACCCGGGGCCAGAAGGTCCGGGTGGAAACCCGGCGCGGGGCCATCAGCCTGACCCTGCGCGCCGACCGGGATGTCACCCGGGGCATGATCTTTATCCCGTTCTGCTTCCGCGAAGCCGCGGCAAACGTGCTGACCAACCCGCAGCTCGATCCGTTCGGAAAGATCCCGGAATTCAAATACTGCGCCGCCCGGGTCGCGCCGGCCTGACCGGCGCGCCGTTAGGGCACCCGCGCTACGCTCCGAAAGCTGCAGCGCGGGCCAACGCGGTCCGATCAGGCAGGCAGAAGACCCCTTTGCTTCGCCACATGGGTTGCAATGGCATCCATCAGCGGCGGCGACAGGCAGTCATAGGGCTCCAGCCCCAATTGGGCCAGACGGGTGCGGATCGCCGGAAGGTCTTCGGGCGCCACGCCGCTTTCGATGATGGACGACACGAAGGCCGCGAACTCCGGCGCCGACCAGCCGCTGTCGCTGCTCAGTTCGGTATGGACGAAATCCAGCCCGTAGAACGGGTGATCCTTGTTCTCGATCCGCCCGAACATATGCACGCCGCAGTCCTTGCACGCATACCGCTGAATGGCCGCCGATGGATCGACGATCTGCAGCTTTTCCTTGCCCGAGGTCACTTCGAGTGCGTCGCGGCTGACCACGGCCACGACGGAAAAGATCGCCCCGTCGGGCTTCCAGCATTTGGTGCAACCGCAGGCGTGGTTATGGGCGGTTTGCGCGTTGATGCGCACGGTCACCGGGTTTGTCGTGCAATGGCAGCTGAGCACGCCGCCCGAAAATCCGGGATTGGCGGTCTTGATGCCGTTATCTATCGAAGGGTGCAGGTTCATGATGTCCTCCCTGAACAGGAAACGCGCCGGGGCGCGCGTCCCCGGAACGGGTGAGGTCGTGCCGGATCAGCTTCCGCCGAAAATCCGCTTCAGCGCACCGAGAAAGCCCGTGCTTTTCGGTGCAGCCGGCGGAACCGCGCGGGGCGGCGGCGGTGGCGCGGCGGGCGCATTGGCAGGCTGCGCGGCGCGGGCCTTCTTGGCCACATGGGTCGCGATGGCGTCCATCAAGGGCGGTGACAGCACGTCATAGGGCGTCAGCCCCAGTTCCCGCAGCCGCGACCGGACTTCCGGCATGATGTCGGGCGACACACCGGTTTCAATGACCGACGACACGAAGGCCGCAAATTCCGGCGCCGACCAGCCGCTGTCGCTGCTCAGCTCCGTATGAACGAAATCCAGCCCATAGAACGGATGTTCCTTGTTCTCGATCCGCCCGAACATGTGCACGCCGCATCCCGTGCAGGCATGCCGCTGAATGGCCGCCGACGGATCGACGATCTTGAGCTTGTCGGCGCCGGACACGACCTGCAGCTTGTCGCGCGGTACCACCGCCACCACGGAAAAGATCGCCCCGTCGGGTTTCCAGCATTTGGAACAGCCGCAGGCGTGATTATGGGCGGTCTGGCTGTCAATCTTGACCACGACCGGATTGCTGGCACATTTGCATTGCAATGTGCCGCCGTTGAAATTCGGATCCCCGGCCGAAAAGCCGTGATCTATCGCTGGGTGCAGCGCTATCATTGTATCCTCCCCTGAACGTTCTGAATGCTTTTTTGTTTCAAGCATCGGAGCATCCCAGGCCCCATGCAATACAGCGCAAAGTCGGCGTTTAGGGGGAAGCTACGTCAGTCTGGCGCCACAGCGACACCCCAGGGCTGTTCCCCAACCTGCACCGATTTGATCGGCTGCATCCGGTCCACATCGATGATCGTGACGTCGTTCGAATTGCCGTTGGTGGTGATCAGAAACTTTTCGTCCGGCGTCAGGGCCAGCTGCCAGACCCGTTGGCCGACCATCAGATAGTCGGTCACGGCGTCGGTCGCAGGGTCGATCCGCGCAACCCTGTTGGCCGGGCCGAGCGCCACAAACAGATGGGCGTTGTCCCGCGTCACCCGCATGCCCACCGGCTGCAGCCATTCCGAAAGCACGCCCGGCACGTCGAACCGGATGGTATCGGCCAGAACCGGGGCGGGGCCGGTCATGTCGATCACGCTGACCGTGCCGCCGATCTCGGCGCTGACATAGAGCTTGCGGCCATCGGGGCTGAACTCGGCATAGCGCGGGCGCTGGTCCACCAGGATGTTGTGAACGATCTTGTAATCCGTGGTGTCGATGAAATGCGCCATATTGGTGGTTTCCGACGTGTTGACGATGAACCGCGCATCGGGGCTGATGGCCATGCCCTCGGGCTCCACCCCGACCGGAATTTCGGCCAGGATCTGGCGGGACTGCACATCCACCACGGTCACGAGATTGTCGTCTTCGTTGGCAATGAAAAGCGGGTTGCCCGACGGGTGCATCACGAAGAGTTCGGGGTCGGGGCCAGAGGGCAGGGTGCGCAGTTCCTCATAGGTTTCCGTGTCGAAGACCCGCACCGTGTCGTCGTCCGACGCGCAGACATAAAGCGCCGATCCGTCCGGCGACACGACGATGCCGCGTGGCCGGTTGCCGGCGGGAAATTCGGCGATGACCTCCCAGGTATCGCTGTCCAGAACGCTGACGGAGTTGCCGCGTTCGTTGCTGACAAACACCTTGTTGGCAAGGGCCGGTGCGGCGGCAAGAGTGCTGAGCAGAAGGGTGGCTGGCAGAAGCGGGCGCATGGGGACCTCGGTTCAGTTCGGTTCAAAGGCGGTGCAGCGGGATTCGGGACGGTCCAGACCAAGCGTGTCGAGCGGCGAGCGTTGATGCAGAAACCCCGGCTGCGGCGATACCGACACGGTCAGGTGCCCGTCGCTCAGCAGGATCGGCTGCCGCAACTGCCCGTTCCACGGCCGGAAGGTCAGCTTCTGGCCCTTGAACCCGCCGACCGAAAAGGCGTCGGACAAGGCATAGCGGCGCAGCGCCTCTGGATCGGCGCTGCCGGTGCGGGTCACGGCTTCGCCGATAACGCGCAGGGCCAGCCAGACCTGATAATCCTCTTCGCGCACCCGGCGTCCGGTCAGATCTTCGAACCGGGTCTGAAACTGTGTCGCGCCCCAGGCTTCATGTGCCGGATGAAAGGTGACCGGGCGCAGCCCCGCCGACCCGGTCACCGGACGCGGCTGCCATGTGCGATAGGGAAGATAGGCGGCGAAGACATCGGCCTCGTCCGCCGCCACGATCACATCGTGATCGCGCAGCTTCTGGGTGAATTGCGGGATCTGGCGCTGGACCTGGGCAAAGCCGGTATCGGTGCGCCGGGCGCCGCCCGTGTCTTCGAATTCAAGTTCGGAAACAATCCGGGCCTGAAACTTCGCCAGTGCCGCGCGATAGCTGTCCGCCAGCGCCCGGTCTTCCGGATGGGATCCCGAAATCAGCACCACCCGGCGCCATTGTTTCCAGATGAGATACTGGATCAGCCCGTCCGCGCGCATGGCCCGGCTGGGCGCCACATGCAGGATGTTCGCCCGGCAGGCGCCGCTGCGCAGATCGTCATCCGGGGCCAGCGCGTTCAGCAGCAGCGCGGCATCGCCTGCGGCATCGGACAGGGCCAGCAGGCTGTCATGCGGGGCAAGTGCGACGACCTTGTCATATCCATCCGCGATCAGCGCCTGCAAGCTGGCCGCGGCGTCCTGCGGCGCGACCGTGCGGGTGGTCAGCAGATAGGTCTGGCCCAGAAAGGCGCCGGTCGTCTGGTTGTCTTCATATCCCAGTTGGGCGCCGGCAAAGCCCAGATCCGGGGGCGGAAGGTCCAGCCGCGATATGGGCAGGCCCGACACCGACGGCGCATCGGCGCGCAGAACCGCAATGCGGATTTCCAGCGCGCGCGCATGTGCGGCGAACGCCATCAGCACCGCCGCAGCCAGCGCCACGGGCTTGAAGAATGCGGGCACGCGGTAACCTCCCGGTTCGCCTGTCCGTTTCGCGCAGGCGTTTTCCCGACCATGGCGCCGAACGATCTGCATGGAAACACAGACTTCTGGATGATTGCCCCGCATCGGCCAATCCCTAGGCTCAGTGCATGAAGCCCATGATGCTCACCCTCTTGCTGGCGTGCTGGCCCGCGCTTGCGGCCGCGGCTCTGGACGGGCCGTTGAAGCCCGGGGCCAAGGTTACGTTTCTCGGGCTGACCTTCATCGATAGCTCTGCCGAAGGCAGCTATAACGGCCCGCGTGCGGATGAAACCGCGCGCATTCCGCTGCTGGAAACCGAAATCCGGACCCGCTTCGCCGCCGAGGGGTTCGATCTGATTTCCACCGCGCCCGAGGCCCAGCGGCTAGAGGCCATCGTCAACCCCGCCAACTGCTATGGGTGCGATGTCCGCATGGGCGCGCGGCTGGGCGCCGATTATGTGCTGGTCGGCGAGGTTCAGAAAGTGTCGAACCTGATCCTGTCGATGAATCTGGTGATGCGCGCGACCGATACCGGCCAGATGGCGCGCGGGCTGTCGGTGGATATCCGGTCAAACACCGATGACAGCTGGCTGCGCGGCATGCGCTACATCCTCAACAACCACTTCTTCAAACACTAGAGGCGCCCCATGCGACCGTTCCGAATTCTTTGTGCTGCACTCCTGCTTCTGCTGCCATCCATGGCACTGGCCCATGGGCCGGTCCGGCAGAAAGTCTCTGTCGCGGTGGATGTCGCGGCCAGCCCCGCCGAAGCCTGGGCCGTGATCGGCGATTTTCAGGACATGTCCTGGCTGCCGCCAGTCTTCGACACCACGGGCGAGGGCGGCAATGAACCGGGCGCGACACGGCTTCTGACCTTGGGAGATTCAGACGGGCCGGTCGTGGCCGAAACCCTGCGCCGCTATAGCGCCGACAAGATGAGCTATTCCTATCTGATCACCGATGTGGATGTCGCGGTGCTGCCGGTGACGAATTATTCCTCGACGCTGACCGTGACGCCGAATGATGGCGGCGGCGCGCATATCGAATGGAAGGGGGCTTTCTATCGCGGCTATCCCAACAACGATCCGCCCGCCGAGCTGAACGACGAAGCCGCGGTTGCCGCAGTGACCGGGCTTTACGAAACCGGGCTGGCCGCGCTGGCCGAAAAGCTTGACCAGTAAGACCCTCCTGGCCGCGATGGTCCTGCTCGCCGCCGGTCCCGGCGCGGCCGACATGGCCTTCGTCACCAACCAGTCGAGCAGCGATCTGAGCGTGATCGACCTTGGCGAAGGCACCGAAATCCGCAGGATTGACGTTCCCGGAAATCCGGCGGGCGTGGCGATCGATCATGTGGGGGCGGCGGTCTTTACCGTCAGCCCGGAAACGGCGACCGTGACCCGCGCGCCGCTGACCGGGGCGGGTGCCGCGACATCGTTGCTTCTGGCGGGCCAACCCATCGGCGTCGCGGTGGACAGCCCCCGGCGCCGCGCCTTTGTCAGCGACTGGGACAATGCCCGCATCTGGGTCATTGACGCCGACCGGATGCAGCTTCTGGATGAACTGCCGACCGGTGGCGCGCCGGCAGGGCTCGCGGTGTCGCCCGACGGGCGGTGGCTGGCCTGCGCGGACCGCGATGCGGATCAGGTATCGATCTTCGACGCGGAAACGCTCGCCCTGGCGCACCGGACCGCCACCGGGACGCGGCCCTTCGGCATCACCTTCGATCCTCAGGGGCGTCTCTATACGGCCGATGTCGGCAGCGATACGGTCAGCGTGATCGACCCGCAGACCGGCGCTGTTCTGGGTCAGACGCCAACCGGGGCCCGGCCCTATGCGGTCGCCTTCGCGGGCGGGCGGGGGTTTGTGACCAACCAGTATGACGACACGGTCACGGTGTTTGACACCGAAACGCGGCTGCCCGCCGCGCTGATCGAGGTGGGCGAATATCCCGAAGGCATCGATGCCGCGCCCGACGGGCGCCATGTGTATGTCGCCAACTGGTTTTCCAACTCGGTCAGCGTGATCGACACCGAAACCCTTCAGGTCGTCGGAGCCATCGCCACCGGCGACGGCCCGCGCGCCTTCGGCCGCTTTGTCGCGGCCATGCCTGCAAAGGAGTAAGCCATGCGCCTTGTCCTCGCTTTCCTGCTCACCGCGGCCCTTCCCGCCAGCGCCGATGAACCCGCCTGGCCCGATCTTCGGGAGGCGCTTTTCGGCGATCAGCCCATCCGCGATGCCTCCGGCATGATCGCCCTGTCCGCACCGCTGCGCAGCGACGACGATGCCCGCACGTTCATCGGGGCCGATATCGACGCCCCGCCGGGGCGCGCGGTGCGCGAGGTGACGGTGGTTCTGGACAATAACCCGATGCCGGTGTCGGCGGTGATCGAATTGGCCCATCCTCTGCCGCATTTCCGCTTCGATGCCACCTTGCGGATCAACGGACCCACGCCGCTGCATGTGGTGGTTGAGCTTGACGACGGCGCCTTGATGGGCGCGGAAACCTTTGTGAAGACATCGGGACAAGGCGCCTGTGCAGCACCTCCGGGCACGGACCCGGCCGCCGCGCTGGCCACGCTGGGCGACATGACCATTTCATTCGCCCGGTGGCCCGGCGGCGCGACGGATGCTCTGCGGCAGTTGGAAAATGCGCAGACCGGGCTGACGCTCGACATCAGCCATCCCAGTCATTCCGGGATGCAGATGGATCAGATCACGCTGCTGTTCACCCCGATGCGCTATGTGGACGCGCTGAAGATCGCGCTGGACGGCCGGCCTTATGCCGATGTCACCGGATCCATCTCGCTGTCGGAAAACCCGCAATTGCGGATCGCGGTGCCCGCCGCGACGCGCCGCGCCGATGTCACGCTGACCGATACCGACGGCACCGAGCGTCACGCGACGCAACTTCGGGCGGGTTACTGAACCCAGGGTTCCAGCGGTTCCAGCGGGTGGTCGTCAAAGGCCCAGCCGTCGGTACCGTCCGGATACCAGAAGACGTGGGTGTATCCATACTCGACCGCACGCCTGGCGGCATTCCAGGACATCCAGCATTCTTCCAGACAAAAGAACAGCACCGGGTGATCGGCGTTCCCGTCCGTCGCCACGGCAAGCCCGGATCTGAAATACGTATCAGTCTCGGGCGCAATTTTACCATAACCTGTATTCACCAGCCAAAGTGCCCCCGGAATGGACAGTCGCTGCTTTTCGCGCCAGATCGTACCCGCAGGCAGATTTGACGGTTTCGGCGCCCGTGGCAGCACGTCGATGAAAACCGTGTCTCCGGCCTCCCACAGCCTAAGTGCTTCCTCTGTATCGACGACGGTCGCCCCGGCCAGGGTTTCCGGCACCGGGCCGCGATACTGGTCCTCGCGATACCCCGGCGGTTCCGCCACCTGCGCCGATGCGGATCCGCAGGAAAGAAGCACCGCAACCAGCCACGCCGCGGCGCGGGTCACTGAGATACCTCAAGCGGCGCGGTTCCCATATCGTCCAGAAGCGGGACCCCGGCGTCGGCAAGGATCGCGGTGATCTCGGCCTGGTTGCGCCGGATCAGCGAATTCAGCTTGCGCTGCCAGACCTTTTCGCCGGGGCGCACGCCCATGGTGATGCGATAGAACAATTTCGGCTGCCCGGGTTCCTGCAGCAACAAGGCCGCATGAAACCCCGGATGAAGCTGCTTGACCAGCGGCCCGCCGATTGGCCCCCACAGGATCGCCGCGTCGATATCGCCTGCGGCCAGATCGCCCAGCATGTCGAGGCCCGGGTTCTGCACCCGGTGGTCGACCATCAGCTGGTATCCCTTCGCCTGCGCGATCAGCCCGTTGCGGGCCATATGGGTGGCGGGCGGACTTCCCGCCACGACGCCGATCCGCTTGCCCTGCAGCCGCGGGTCAGACAGCGCGGTGACATCCGCCAAGGGGCTGTCGCCCAGTGTGATCAGGACATAGCCGGAGGTATAGTAATGATTGGTGTTCAGAACCAGTTCACCGCCCTGAGCAAAGCCGATCACCACGTCGCAGCGATTGGCGCGCAGCGTCTTGTTCAGGAACCCCATGCCCAGCGGAAACCACGTGTAGTCCAGCGGCAGGTCCAGCTTTTCCGCGAGCAGTTCGGCGATCTTGTTTTCATATCCCGAACCGGTGTCGTCCGATGCGGGCACATTGGCCGGGTCAGCGCACACCCGCAGGCTGCTGCGCGACACCAGATCCGAAGTCTGCGCCACGCCCTGCGGCGACCAGGCCAGACCCAGAACCAGCCCGAGCGCCAGCAAAGGCGCCCCGGCGATCAGTTTGCGGCTATGAGCCAAGGCACGACTTCTCCGCCTCGCGGATGGCGTCGGATTTCGCCTCCTTCTTCGCCGGACGGCCCCGTGGCACCACGTCGGCGCCGCGCGCCTTCAGATAGACATAGATGTCGTCGATATAGCACATGACATTCGGATTATCGCCGAAGGACGGCATGACCGAGCTGTGCGAGGAATCCACCTTCTGCCGCCCGTTCGAGACGACGAACAGGAAGTCGTAATAATCCAGATCAATCGCGGAGTTCTTCAATGCCGGGGCATAGCTCGACCCCTCGCCCTCCGGGCCGTGACAGACGTGGCATTCCGAATGATAGCGGCGGAAACCGGAATAGGTCAGCCAGTCCACGGTGCCGTCTTCGGCAACATTAAATGTCGGCACACCGTCTTCGGTATAATAGCGGCCGTCCTCTTCGGACGCCGCCGTCAGGTTCGAAGCGTCCGGCGTGTCGGATTGTGCGAAAGCAGGCAGGGTGGTCAGAAACAGGGCAGCAACGGCAGGGACGGCCGATGCAAGAACGAGCGTGCGCATATAGGGTCCTTTTCGGCAGGCAAAACACGGGCCGGTGCGCAATGCGCTCCGGCCCGCGGTGTTGAACGCGATCAGTCGGGCAGAGCGAAGACCGACAGCGTGCCGCCCAGGGCGGTGTAATCGCTCAGCGCGGCATAGCCGCCCACGGCGCCCAGACCTTCGTTGGGATTGGTCAGACCGGCTGCCAGACCGATCCCCGCCCAGCCGCCGACGCCCGACAGAACCGCCACATATTGCTTGCCGGCGTGGCTGTAGGTCGTGACGTTGCCGATGATCCCGGAAGGTGTCTTGAACCGGTAAAGCTCTTCGCCGGTTTCAGAGCTGACGGCTTTCAGATAGCCTTCAAGCGTCCCGTAGAAGACCACGTCGCCCGCGGTTGCCAGGGCCCCGGACCAGACCGAGAACGGCTCCGGCAGCGACCACTTGATTTCGCCTTTCTTGCCGTCCCAGGCGATGAAGTTGCCCAT
>JAGQRU010000094.1 GCA_020425105.1 Paracoccaceae bacterium | reverse complement strand
TGCTGCCGCTGGAGATCGAACAGGCGTGGGTGGACGACATCGCAGCATCGCTGCCCGAACTGCCCGACGAAAAGAAAGCCCGCTTCGTCACCGAATTCGGCATGACCGAATACGATGCCAGCGTGCTGACCGCCGAGGCGGAAAACGCCGCCTATTTCGAAGACGTGGCCCGGGGGCGCGACGGCAAGCTGGCGGCGAACTGGGTCATCAATGAACTCTTCGGCCGGTTGAAGAAGGACGACACCGGCATCGCCGAAAGCCCGGTTTCCGCGGCCCAGCTTGGCGGGATCATCGAATTGATTTCCAAGGGCGACATTTCGGGCAAGATCGCCAAGGACCTGTTCGAAATCGTCTATACCGAAGGCGGCGATCCGGCTGAGATCGTCGATGCGCGCGGCATGAAGCAGGTCACCGACACCGGGGCCATCGAAAAGGCCGTGGAGGATGTGATCGCCGCGAACCCCGCACAGGTGGAAAAGGCCAAGGCCAATCCGAAGCTGGCGGGCTGGTTCGTGGGTCAGGTGATGAAAGCGACCGGCGGCAAGGCCAACCCCAAGGCGGTCAACGACATCGTGGCGGCGAAGCTGGGGCTTTAGGCCCAGCACCCGTTACGGGGTATCGTCCAGATGCAGGACGATGCCCCGGTCGCGGGCTTTCTGCGGCAGCGACTCCGCCGGCAGCTTGCGGAACCGGCTCCGATCACGTTCGGGAAGTTCCAGAAGCGTCGCCGGGTCGATGGCGATGCAGGCACAGTCGCGGGGGGCCGCGTTGCACAGAAGACTGGCCGTTGACGCGGTCTTGCCGATGATAGACGTCGCCCGCATCTGCCCGACCGAAAAGCTGATCTCGTGCACGATCCCGGTCGAAATCCCGAACCGGGGCAGAAGTCGCACCGCATTCTGGCCCAGTTCCGGGCGCAGGTCCTTCATCATCCCGTCGAAGGCATCGCGCATTTCCTGCGCCGCCGAAAGGGCACGCCGCGCGGGGCAATTGTCCGTACCTGCGGTAAAGGATGCCAAAAACCCGTCGCCGGTGAAATTCTCCACCACGCCGCCATGGCGCGCCACCGCCGCACATCCCGCCCGCATCACCCGTTCCATCACCGCCATGGTCAGCAGCGCGCGCGCCTCATTGCCGAAAAGCGCGGTCGAATTCGAGATGTCGAACATCAGGGCCACCCCCCGGCGGGAACTGGTCGGAAACTCCAGCCCCACGCGCGCCAGCCGCTTGCGGCTGTCCTGGGTGAAGAAGGTCAGCGTTTCGACCAGGGTATCGCCAAACCGGGCGATGGCCGCCGCGCAGCGCGCCGCATCGAGCGTATTCCCCTTGCCCAGCAACTGGACCACCGCCACGGGCACCGACGTGGTTGCACCGGCCCGCGCGAACAGACAATCGGCATAAGTGGCCGAAGGCGCATAGCCGTCGAAGGCGAAAGCCGTCGCCCCCGATTGCACCACCTCCCGGTCAAGGAAGGCGCGCACCGCCTGCGCCTCGCGCCCGGCGAAAACGGTGCCGTGGAAGGTCTGATCGGAGATGTCCGTGGGCGCCGTGGCCAGCACGAGCAGGCCCATAAAGGCATCGTCGGCCCCTTCGACCGGCAGATACAACGTGGCCCTGTCCGCGCCCGCATGGTCCAGCAGATCGTTCAGCCCGGATACCAGCGCGCTTTTGCTCGCCTGTGCGGCTTCGGCGGGATTGCCGCTGTCGCGGCCGGCGCGCTCCAGGTCTTCGATCCGGCGGCGTTTGCGGTCAAGCTCGGCCTTCACCCCGTCCAGTTCCCCGGACAGACGCTTGTTGCGCACCTGCCCGGCGACGAAGGTCATGCCGCCAGCCGCCACGGCGGGCGCTGCCGCGATGAACAGCGGATGTGAAAAGAACGTAGCCCAATCCATGCCAGACCTCCCCGACTGTCAGGTCGCGGCACGTCCGGGGCCGCAAGGGACGGCTCAGTACAGCATCGAAAGGGGTGTCACGCAACCGTCATGGGGTCAGGCGCCGTCCACCGGGTGCAGGATGACTTCGCGCCCGTGAACCCCGGCGCGGAAGCAGCGCCGGTCCGCTGCCTTGCGCGGATTATCCGACGTCAGCGAAACGCAAAACAGGCCCCGCCGGTATTCCCAGCTGCCCAGGAACGGGTTGCCCAGATAGGTCCCGATCAGCGCCCCGCCCGGGGCCACGGTCACGTCCACACCGTCGCCGCGCAGCTCCTGCCCGACGACCGCGTCTTCGAATTCACGGCGGCTGTCGAGCTCTTCGCGGCTGTAAAGGCGGGTCGCTTCCGCATCCACCGGTTCGCGTTCGCCCGACCCGCAGGCGGACAGCGCCGCGCAGAGCAGACCCGCTATGATGACAATACGCATGAGCATCCCTCAACCACCGGCCAGACCGGGCCCGGCATTGTACCTAGCGTCACACAACACACGAAACGCGCCGGGCATGGGGCAGTTTCGGGGCAAATGGTAAAGGAACCGCCTATGGGGGTCATTCGCCTTAAACGCGACGATAGCGCCCAAAAAATATCGGCGCAGGCTTTGACCTTTGCCGCGCCCCCCGCCAAAAGGGGGAAAAGAGTGATGAGGACCCCATGGTGCAGTTCGAATACAAGGTGATCCCCGCCCCGGCCAAAAGCCAGAAGGCGAAAGGAGCCGGCGCTGCCGAAGACCGCTTCGCCGCCACGCTGGCCGACGCGCTGAACGGCCCCGGCCGCGCGGGATGGGAGTTCCTGCGATCCGAAACCCTGCCGGTCGAAGAACGTCAGGGGCTGACCGGCACCCGGACAGTGTTCCGGTCGGTGCTGGTCTTCCGCCGCGCGGTGGAAATCGCCGAAGACGACGCCACGCGCGCGGCGCTGCGGTTTCTGGAAGACCGCGGCACCTGAGGTCAGTCGACGATATCGACCGCCAGGGCGTGGATGCGGTTCATCAGATCCTTGCCCAGAGCGGCGTGAATCGCCCGGTGCCGGTCCAGCCGGCTTTGCCCGGCAAACGCGGCCGATGCGATGCGCAGCCGGAAATGGCTCTGCCCGCCGGGCCGGTATCCCGCGTGCCCGCGATGGGCATCGCTTTCATCGGTGACTTCCAGCAGACTGGGCGCAAGATGTTGCTCAAGCCGGGTGCGAATTTCATCTGAAACGGTCATTTTTGGTCCTGCCCTCTTTTTCTCGTCGCTGGAAAGGTTAGACTCTGGCGCCCGCGAAGAAAACGGCCGGGCACGAGTCGCAGAAGGAGTAGTCATGTCCAAGAGTGATCCTTTCGGTTTTGACCTGTCGGTCTCCTCCGCGAAGAAGAAGCGCACCCGCGGCAAGCGTGGCATGTCCGGTGCTTTCGAAACCTCGACCCGCGAATGTGAACATGACGGCTGCGACCTGCCGGGCCAGTACCGGGCGCCGAAATCGCCCGATCACCTTGATGAATACCTGTGGTTCTGCAAGGACCATGTGCGCGAATACAATCTGAAATGGANNATACAATCTGAAGTGGAACTTCTTCAACGGCTCCACCGAAGATGAGATGAATGCCCAGATCGACAAGGACCGCGTCTGGGAGCGGGAGACCAAACCTTTCGGCCGCCAAAGCGCCGAACAGCGGGCCTGGGCGCGGCTGGGCGTGGACGACCCGCATCAGGTGCTGG
>JAGQRU010000016.1 GCA_020425105.1 Paracoccaceae bacterium | reverse complement strand
TGATGATCCCGGTCATGCCGATCAGCCCCACGACGGTAAAAATCGACAGCGGCACATCCCAGATGTAATGCCCCCAGATTGTCCCCACGAGCCCGAAGGGAATGATCGCCATGATCACCAGCGGCCGGGTCCAGCTGGCAAAGATCCAGGCCAGGGTCAGGAAGATCCCCAGCAGGCAGAGGGTGAAGCCGATCGATGCATCGGTCAGGAACTCGTCTTCCTGCTGTGCAAGCCCGCCCAATCGCCAGGATACTGCATAATCGGTCTGGATCCGCGGCAGGATATCGTTTTCCAGCCGGTCCATGATCAGCGTCGCCCGGGCCGGGTCGTCTTCCGAGATATCGCCGGTCACGTCGATGGTGCGCAGACCGTTCTTACGGCGAATGGTGGAAAAGCCCGGTTCTTGCCGGACGGTCACAAGGTCGGCCAGCGGAACATATTGCCCGGATGGCGCCCGCATCAGCATACGCTGCAGGAAATCGGCGGTCTTTTCGGCGTCGGGGACTTCGACACGGATCGTGGCGGTGCGGATCCCGTCGGGGAAGCGCGCCGCTTCGATGCCGTTCAGACGCTGACGCAGGACATCGCCGACCTCATCGATGGTGAAGCCCAGAACCCGCGCTTGCGGGGTCAGGTCCAGAACAAGCTCTTCCTTGTCCCAGGCCATGGTGTCCTGCACCGCGGACACCTCGGGAAAGACCGCGACAGCGCGCTTTAGGTCCTCGGCCGCCGCTTTCAGCACCCCGACATCCGGGCCGACAAGCCGCACATCCAGCGCATCCCCGCCCGGCCCCGACCGCCAGCCGCGGAAGCTGATTTCTTCGGTCAGCGGCAGTCGCTGCACTTCCTCCTGCAACGCCGCCACAAAGGCGAAAGAGGAATAGGGGCGAAGATCCGCATCGATCAGGTCGATAGCGATGGAGCCCAGAAGGTCGGCATCCTTGCCATCCGCGGCGTCCAGACCCCGCCCGGTCGTGCCGCCGACCTGGGCCAGCACGTATTGCAGCGGGTTCTGCCCGTGTTCAGCCTCAAGCCGCGCCGCCACAGTTTCGGTCGCGCGCTGCAATTCCGCCATCTGCGCCAGACTGTCCGCACGGGTCGCGCCGTTCGCCATGACGAAATTGCCGGTGACCGATCCGCGTTCCGGCGCGTTGAAGAACCGCCACTGGACGTCGTCGGACAGAAACAGCACGATCTGACTGCTCAGGATCAGCAGGGCCCCGGCGATCACCGGATACCGCGCGGTGATGACCAGCCCGATCAAGGGCCGGAACAGGGTTTCGCGCACCCAGCGGAATCCCCGGTTCACCTGCCGGCTGGGCCAGTCGTACCAGTGTTCCTGTGCCGTATGCGCCAGGGCATGGACCATGTGATTGGGCAGGATCAGGAAGCATTCCACCAGCGACGCGGCCAGCACCGCCACCACGGCAATGGGCACATCGCGGATAAGCTCTCCGAACCGACCGCCGATGAAGGTCAGCCCCCAGAAGGCGATGATGGTGGTGATGCTGGCGCAAAAGACCGGCATGGCCATCCGCCGCGCGGCGTTTTCAGCCGCCAGAACGGGCGCTTCGCCCAGCCGCCGGGCACGAAAATCCGCGTGCTCGCCAACCACGATGGCGTCATCCACGACGATGCCCAGGGTGATGATCAGACCGAAGAGCGACATCATGTTCAGCGACAATCCCGCCGCATACATCACCGCCACCGCCGCCAGCATCGACACCGGTATGCCCGCCGCGACCCAAAGCGCCGTGCGCGCGTTCAGGAACAAAAACAGCAGCCCCACCACCAGCAGCAACCCCTGCGCGCCGTTGGTAAACAGGATGTTCAGCCGCGCGGTGATCGCTTCCGACCGGGTGCGGATCAGGTCGATGCTGACCCCCGGCGGCAGATCGGCCATAACCGCGCCCGCGACCTCTTCCACGGTGCGCTGAAGCGCGATGGCGTCGCCTTGCGCGGACCGGTCCACGCGGATGGAAATGGCCGGATCGGTGCCGACGAAAAAGGCCTCCTCCCGGTCCGCGCCACCGACCGAGATCTGCGCCACATCGCCGATGGTCAGGGTCGATCCGTCCGGGTTCGACCGCAACACAATGGCCGCGATTTCCGGGTCGCTGCGCCGTTCCGACCCGCTGCGCAGCCGCGCATTGGCCGCGTCCACCTCGCCCGCCGGATCGGTCTGCGCCTCGGCCGAAATGGCAGCGGCGATTTCAGCCAGCGAGATGTCGTGGCGGATCAGCGTGCGCGTATCGACCGTGACCAGGGTTTCCGGCGCCGCGATGCCGCTGACCGTTGTGCGTGTCACCTTTTGTTCGAACAGCTTCAGCACGAAGATGTCGGCAAAGCGCGCCAGTTGATCGACACCGACCGGGCCGGTGATCACCACATCCGTCACCCGGTCGCGCCACGCGCGGCGGGTGACCTCGGGCGGGTCGGCATCTTCGGGCAGGTCGGTCACCGTGCTCAGCGCCGTTTCCACATCCGCCTGCGCACGCGCCATATCCCAGCCGGGTTCGAATTCAAGGCTGATCCCGCCGCTGCCGGTGCGGGATTCCGACGTGGTGCCTTCGACGCCGTCCACCGCGGCCAGCGTTGGCAGGATAGGGCCCATAATGGCGCGGTCGATATCTTCGGGGCCCGCGCCGTCCCACGTGATCTTGATCGAAATCTCGCCCAGGATCACATCGGGAAAGAACTGCGCGCGCATGCGCGGCGCCGCCGCCAGCCCCAACACCAGAAGAATGACCAGAACCAGATTGGCCGCGGTGCCGTGCCGGGTGAAATAGCCGATGATCCCGCGTCCGCCCGATCCGATGCGCGCTGCCCGGCCCATGGCTTAGCCTCCGGTCCGGGATTCGATGCGCTCGATCACCCGCGCCGGCACTTGATCGCTTTCCAGAATCGCCAGCACCCGTTCCTTTGCCGGTGCCGGCATGCGCCGGTTGTCTTCGACCGCCGCGATCAGCCGGGCGCGATGTTCAGGGGTCAGCGTGACCATCGGTTCCGGCGCCTCCGCATCGGCCGGCGCCTCCAGCACCCGCACCTTGATCCCCGCGCCCAGCACCGGGGTGCGCTGCGCCACGACCTGCTGACCTGCCAGATCCGGCGCGCGCACCAGAACGCTGTCGCCCTGCCGGCGCACCAGCGTCACCGGCTCCGCGCGCAGCCGCGCGTCATCGCCGATCACCAGCACCATCCCGTCCGACCCGACCGCCCGCGCGGGCAGACGCGCCACCCCGTCCATCGCGGGTTCGCGCACCCGCACCGTCACGATATCGCCAGGCCGGAAGGCCTGCGCGGCCTTTAGCCGGGCAAAGATCTGACGCCCGGTCTGTCCCACGCCCACCTCGGCGCTTTCGCGTTCGATGACACCGGTGGCGACCAGATCCATCCCTTCGACCTCCAAAATGACATCGACCTCGGCACGGCGCAGCTGGCCCTGCCGGTCCAGCAGCCGTGCATATTGCGTTGTCGACAGACGGAAGCCCACATCCAGAGCCGATGGATCCACCAGCCGCGCCAGCCGTTCGTTGGTGGCCACGAGCCCGCCTTCAACCACAGACACATCGGACAGCACGCCGCCAAACCGGGCCCGGATCTGTGTATCGGCCAGCCGCCGTTCTGCTTCCGCCAGCGCGATCTGCATGCGGTCGCGTTTGGCCGTCGTCTGATCGATGCGCGTCTCGGCCTGCGCAGCGGCCTGGCGCCGCGACACCACCGACTGGCGGGCCTGCGCCGCGGCCAGCGCCGCGGTTTCCACCGCACTGGCGCTTCCGACGCCGCGCGCCGCCAGATCCTGTTGTCGGGTCAGCGCCTGGGCGCGAAGATCGGCCTGTTCCTCGGCCACCGAGAGTTCGTCTTTCGCAAGCTCCAGCCCGCGCAGCGCATCGCGCATATCCGCTTGGGCTTCGGCCAGATCGGCGCGTGCCAGCGCCAGATCGGCTTCGGCCACCGCCGGGTCGATCAAGGCCAGCAGTGCGCCTTCGGCCACCTGCCCGCCATTGCGGAACGCATCGGCCAGGTCGACGATCTTACCGGGCGCCGTGGCGCGAACATCCAGCGTCCGGTTGCTGAGCACTTCGCCGAAGGTTTCCAGAACCGGTTCCGCGCGCCCGGGCACCACCGTCACCGCATTGACCGCCAGCACGACTTCGCGATTGGGGGGCGGCGCGTCGTCGGCGGTCAGCAGCGCATCGACGGCACGCCAGACCGACGTGCCCGCCCAGCCCAACGCACCGAAGGTCAACGCGAACAGCAAAACGCCGGTCAGACTGCGGCGCAGGAAATGCATGGACCGGTATCCTTCATGCCGATGCCCCGCCATCGGGGCTGTCTTGAAATTAGTCTCGGAACCCGCAGTATCCAAGCGCTCGTGACATTGAACGCACGAACAAATCACTTCCGTCGTAAATGTTCGTCCAGCCGGGGCATGATTTCGACAAAATTGCAGGGGCGGTGCCGAAAATCCAGCTGCGGCGCCAGAATTCCGTCCCAGGCATCCTTGCAGGCCCCCGGCGATCCGGGCAGCGCGAACATATAGGTGCCCTGGGCCACGCCGCCGGTCGCCCGGCTTTGTACCGCGGATGTGCCGATCTTTTCCATCGACAAGATCGTGAAGACGGTCCCGAACGCCTCGATTTCCTTTTCATAGACGTCCCGATGGGCTTCGACGGTCACGTCGCGCCCGGTCAGCCCGGTGCCGCCGGTCGAAATCACCACATCCACCCCCGGATCGGCGCACCAGCGCCGCAGCGCATCGGCGATCTGGCCCCGCTCATCCGGCAGGATACGGCGGTCGGCCAGCAGATGGCCCGCCGCCGCGATGCGGTCGGCAAGCACGTCGCCGGACCGGTCGTCTGCCATGCTCCGGCTGTCGGACACGGTCAGAACGGCGATGCGCACGGGGATGAAATCCAGACTGTCGTCGATGCGGCTCATGGGGTCTTTCGGGGTCCTTCCTGCGGATGACGCCAAGCTAAACCCGCATTCGTCCGCCGCGTCCAGCCCGGGACCCGCCGGTCCGGGGCCGGATTTGGTCTGGCGCCGGGCCCGGGGCGCTGGCATGGTCGGCGCGCCTCAGGATCGGACCCATCATGCCCAGCCGCGTCATCGCCTTCGCCATTATCTGCGCCACCCTGTCCCAGATCATGTGGGCGGGAAACTTCGTGGCCGGGCGGGCGCTGCGCGGCACGGTGGACCCGATCACGTTGAATTTTCTGCGCTGGAGCCTGGCTTCGGTGCTGCTGGTCCCGATCCTGATCCGCGACCGGGCCCAGATCCGCGAGGCGCTTCGGCAGGCGCCCGGCCGCATCGCGCTGCTGGCGCTGCTGTCGGTGACCCTGTTCAATCTGCTGCTTTATTCCGGCCTGCAGACCGCGACCACCGCAGAGGCGGGCATCATCACCGGGCTCAGCCCGATCTTCATCCTGCTGCTGGCGCATCTTTGGGGCGACCACAAACTGGGCGGCGGCGAAATCGCCGGGGGCGCGCTGGCCTTTGGCGGAGCGATGCTGGTGCTCTTCGGCCGTGCGAACGCCACCATGGGGATGAGCGGTATCGGCGCGCCGGTTTTCCTGCTGGGCGCGGCGCTGGTCTGGGCGCTCTACACGTTTCTCTATCAGCAGTTTCGGCTGACCCTGAAGCCGGTCACCGCCATGGCTGTGCTGACCACGCTGGGATCGGTGTTCATGCTGCCGCTCCTGCCCTTTGCGCGGACACCGCTGGGCGCGCTTGAGATCACACCCCAGATCGCCATGGCGATTGCCTATATCACGCTTTGCGCGGGGATCCTGGCATTCCTGTGCTGGCAGATCGGCTTGCGGGTGCTGGGACCCACGCGCGTGGCGCCGTTCCTGCAGCTGATCCCGGTCTTCGCGATGTTGCTGGGCGCGCTGATTCTGGACGAAGCGGTGGGCACCGTTCAGATTGCCGGGCTGGCGCTGGTGCTGAGCGGCGTGATCCTTGCCCAAAGGCAACGCCGCAGCAGCCCGGCCTAGCGCGCGTCGAGCCGGGCCTTCAGCGCCAGCAGATCCGCCCACGCCTCGCGTTTCGCGCCGGGATTGCGCAGCAGATAGGCCGGGTGGAACATGGGCAGGCAGGGCCGCCCGGGCCGGTCGTCCCAGACCCCGCGCAGTCGCGTGATGCCCTTTTGCCCCAGCATCCCCTGACAGGCGACATTGCCCATCAGCACCAGAACCTCCGGGGCCGCCAGTTCCACATGCCGCCGGGCGAAGGGAACCAGCATGGCGATTTCCTCTGGCGCCGGGGTGCGGTTTTGCGGCGGCCGCCACGGCACGAGGTTCGAGATATAGACCCCCCGCCCCGGATCGTCCGCGCGCCGGTCGAGACCGATGGCCGCCAGCATCCGGTCCAGAAGCTGCCCCGCGCGCCCCACAAAGGGTTTGCCCTGCAGATCCTCGTCGCGTCCCGGCGCTTCCCCCAGGATCATCACCCGCGCCCCGGGCCGCCCGTCGGCGAAGACGAGCTGGCTGGCCCCCAGCTTCAGATCGCAATGGGAAAACGCCTCCATCGCCGCGCGCAAGGCGGCAAGATCGGCGGCGGCGGCGGCCATCGCCCGCGCCTCGGCCACCGGATCGGGTTCGCCTTGCCCGGCGCCCGCGAACCCCGCGGCCGCGCTGACCGCAGAGGGCGACGGCATTGCCCGGGCCGGGACGACCGCCGCATATCGGTCCACCGGCACGTCGCCCAAGGGCAGATCCGCCCCCAGTTCCGCCTGCCAGTCGATCAGCGCCTTCAGCGCCTGTGCGTCGGTCAATTCCTGCATGGCGCGACCCTATCCGCGCCGCCCGCCCCGCGCAATTGCCGCCGCAACCGCGCCCCGCCGGTCGGTTCCGCCCCGCCGGCCCGCGTCTCTTGTCCGGCGGCCCTGCCTCTTCTTGCCCGCCCCGCCCGACCCGCCTATAACGCGGCTGGCGCATCTTCAGATCGGGGGGAGCATGACTTACCGCGCACGGCACCTGCTGGGCATCGAACCCCTGCACCCGACAGAGATCATAACGCTGCTGGATCTGGCCGACAGCTATGTGGACCTGAACCGGCAGCACAAGAAACGGTCGGATGTGCTGGCGGGTCTGACCCAGGTCAACATGTTCTTCGAAAATTCCACCCGGACGCAGGCCAGTTTCGAACTGGCGGGCAAACGGTTGGGCGCCGATGTGATGAACATGTCGATGCAGGCCAGTTCGATCAAAAAAGGGGAAACCCTGATCGATACGGCGATGACGCTGAACGCCATGCACCCGGATCTTCTGGTGGTGCGCCACCCGCATTCCGGCGCGGTGAACCTGCTGGCGGAAAAGGTCAACTGCGCGGTGCTGAATGCCGGTGACGGGCGCCACGAACACCCGACCCAGGCGCTTCTGGACGCGCTGACGATCCGGCGCGCGAAGGGGCGGCTGCACCGGCTGAACATCGCGATTTGCGGCGATATCGCCCATTCGCGGGTGGCGCGGTCCAATATTCTGCTGCTGGGCAAGCTGGAAAACCGCATCCGGCTGATCGGCCCGCCCACCCTGATCCCCGGCCCCATGGCCGAGATGGGGGTCGAGGTCTATGACGACATGCGCGAAGGCCTTTCGGGGTGCGACGTGGTGATGATGCTGCGCCTGCAGAAAGAGCGTATGGACGGCGGCTTCATCCCGTCGGAGCGCGAATATTACCACCGCTACGGGCTGGACAGCGAAAAGCTGTCCGTCGCCAAGCCCGACGCCATCGTCATGCATCCCGGCCCGATGAATCGCGGGGTGGAAATCGACGGCACGCTGGCCGACGACATCAACCGGTCGGTGATCCAGGAGCAGGTCGAAATGGGCGTCGCGGTACGCATGGCCGCCATGGACCTGCTGGCGCAAAACCTGCGGGCCGGGGCCGCTGCATGACCGAAGCGCCGCCTCCGGTCCCGCTGGACGTTGCAGCCGACGAAATGGGCCTGCTGCGGCTTTTTGCGCTGGACACGGATACCGCGGACGGCCGGGCGCTGCGCACCGCCCTGGTCACCCAGACCGGCCCTGCCGCCGATCTGGTGGCCCGAGCGCTTGGCGTGGCCTCGGTCGATCCCTGGTGGGTGACGCTGGTCGCGATGAAAGACCTCGACGATATGGGGCTGACGACCTATCTGGCCGACGGCCACGACGTGCCGCGCGCCCAGCTGGCCGCGGCACAGCCGGTGCTGGAAACCGCGCGCGGCAGTCTTCTGCTGGTGCAGTCGCCCGCCTTCGGCCATCGGGCGGTGACGCTCGATCCCGCGCCATGGCTGGCGCCGCTCGTCTGCTTCGATGCCAAACGCGCGCCCGCGCCGGTCGCCCCGATGCCGCGCGCCGATGTGGCCCCCGTGACCGCCCTGCCCCCGCGCAAGGCGACCGTGCCGGGATCCGGCAAGGTCTTTCTGCGCCCGTCGGTCATGCTGGCGCTGCTGCTGGCCGCAGCGGGGCTGGTCGCACTTCTGACCCTTGCCGGAGGCCGCTGACGTGCCCGACGACGGATGGGACGGCATTCTGGACACCGGCGAGACGGTGCTGTGGCAAGGTCAGCCGGATCCGGCGCCCGACTGGTCCGAGTTCCGGGTGAAGGACGCGCTCTTCGGGCTGGTCTATTCCGGGGTGGCGCTGTTCTGGATCGCCGCGGCACTGGGACAGGTGCCCGGCAGCAGCTTCATGGGCATCGTTCTGCCCCTGTTCGGCCTGCCCTTCCTGCTGGTGGGACTGCGCAAGGCCGGCGCCGACATCTTCTGGCATGCCTATATGCGCCGCCACACCTGGTATTCGCTGACCAACCGGCGGGCCTTTGTCGCCACCGATCTGTTCGGCCGCAAGCAGCTCGACGCCTATCCGATCAATCCCGGCACGGTCCTGGATCTGGATGACGGGCAGCCGGGCCATATCTGGTTCGCCACCGATTTCATCAAGACGTCGCAGGGCAGCCGGCGGCGCCGGATCGGGTTCACCCATCTTTCCGACAGCCGCACGGTTTACAACCTGATGCGGCAGATGCAGCGGGACCTTACATGACCCAACTTTTTCACAATGCCCGGCTGATCGACCCCGAAGCGGGGACCGAAACCCGCGGTCATCTGGCGGTCGATGCCGGGCAGATCACCGCGATCCTGCCCGAGGCCGCGCCGCTGCCCCCGGACCGGTTCCCGTTGGTGCAGCGGATCGACTGCCGCGGGCTGTGCCTGGCGCCGGGGATCGTCGATCTGGGGGTGAAGGTGGGCGAGCCGGGCGAACGCCACAAGGAAAGCTTCAAGACCGCGGGTCGTGCCGCTGCCGCAGGCGGCGTGACGACGATGATCACCCGCCCCGATACGCTGACCCCCATCGACAGCCCGGAAACCCTGGAATTCGTGACCCGGCGCGGGCTTGACGCCTCGCCGGTGCGTTTTGCCTCCATGGCGGCGCTGACCAAGGGGCGCGCCGGGCAGGAAATGGTCGAAATCGGCTTTCTGAAAGACGCGGGCGCCGTCGCCTTCACCGATGGCGATCACGTGCTGGAAAACAGCCGCGTCTTTTCGCGCTGCCTGAGCTATGCGGGGGCGCTTGGCGCTCTGGTCATCGCCCATCCGCAGGATCCGGGGCTGAGCCGGGGCACCGCCGCCACCTCGGGCAAGTTCGCCGTGCTGCGCGGACTGCCCGCAGTATCGCCGATGGCCGAACGGATGGGTCTGGAACGCGACCTCGCGCTGGTCGAGATGACGGGTGCGCGCTATCACGCCGATCAGGTGACCACCCGCGCCGCCCTGCCCGCCCTGCGCCGGGCCAAGGACGCCGGGCTTGATGTCACCGCGGGCGTGTCCATCCATCATCTGACGCTGAACGCGCTGGACGTGGGCGACTATCGCACCTTCTTCAAGATCAAGCCGCCGCTGCGCGATGAAGAGGACCGGCTGGCCGTGGTCGAGGCCCTGCGCGACGGTCTGATCGACACGCTCAGCAGCTATCACACGCCGCAGGACGAAGAATCCAAGCGTCTGCCCTTTGAGGAGGCCGCCAGCGGCGCGGTGGGGCTGGAAACCCTGCTTCCGGCGGCTCTGCGCCTGTATCATGCGGGGGTCATGGATCTGCCGGGGCTGTTCCGGGCGATGGCGCTGAACCCCGCGCGGCGGCTGAACCTGCCCGGCGGGCGGCTCTGCCCCGGCGCGCCGGCCGATCTGGTGCTGTTTGACCCCGACGCGCCTTTCGTTCTGGACCGGTTCACGCTGCAGTCGAAATCCAAGAACACACCCTTCGATGGCGCGCGCCTGCAGGGGCGGGTGCAGGGCACATGGGTCGGCGGAACGCGGGTGTTCGCGCCATGATCCCGGCGCTCGACACTCCCGTCGTCACGCTGGCCCTGCTGACAGCAGGGGCCTATCTGCTGGGCGCGGTGCCCTTCGGGCTGGTAATCGCGCGTCTGTTCGGGCTGGGCGATCTGCGCCAGATCGGTTCGGGCAATATCGGCGCCACGAATGTGCTGCGGACCGGCAACAAGCTGGCCGCCTTCCTGACACTGGTTCTGGACGCTGGCAAAGGTGCTGCGGCGGTGCTGCTGGCCCGCGCCATGGCGGGCGAGGATGCCGCGCAACTGGCCGGGTTCGCGGCGTTTCTGGGCCATTGTTTCCCGGTCTGGCTGCGGTTCAAGGGCGGCAAGGGGGTCGCCACCTTTCTGGGCACCTTGCTGGCGCTGTCCTTCCCCGTCGGTCTGGCCGCCTGCGCAAGCTGGGCGGCGATGGCCACGGCCCTGCGCTATTCGTCGCTGGCCGCGCTGACGGCGGCGGCGCTGGCGCCGCTTTGGGCGCTGCTGCTGGGGCGGGCCGACATGACCGTGCTGAGCGTCGCACTGGCGGTGCTGGTCTTCATCCGTCACAAGCCCAATATCGGCCGCCTTCTGAACGGAACCGAACCGAGGATCGGCAAGAAATCCTGAACCGGTCTTGGCCGGAACCAGGGTTTCGGTCAGGGTTGCGGGGACGCATCACCGGGATACTGACCAATGAATTTCACCAGCGCGATCCAGACCTGCCTGAACAAATACGCCACCTTTTCGGGACGCGCGGCGCGCCCGGAATTCTGGTGGTTCGTGCTCTTCGGGTGCCTGGTCAACATCGCTGCGGGGATACTCGACAGCGCCTTGTTCGGACATGGCCCGCATCTGGCACAACCCATCACGGCGCTGACCAGCCTCGGGCTGCTGCTGCCCAATCTCGCGGTCAGCGCCCGCCGCCTGCATGATATTGGCCGGTCCGGCTGGTGGGTGCTGATCGGCCTGATCCCGGTGCTGGGGATCCTGCTGCTGATCTGGTGGTGGACAAGGCCAAGTCAACCGGCGGCCTGAGACGGCCGCCGGATCGGAACCTTCGGGTGGTTCAGGCCGCCTTGCTCTGGCGTGCGCCGAAATGGCCGATCACGCGGGCGGCCAGATCCGCCCCCATGCGCCCGGCGTCCGCCAGATCGCGCCCCTGGGCCAGCCCGCCCAGGAACCCGGCGGCGAAGGCATCGCCCG
>JAGQRU010000093.1 GCA_020425105.1 Paracoccaceae bacterium | reverse complement strand
AGCAGGGCGCCTATGACTTCATCGAAAAGCCGTTCAACATCGACCAGCTTCTGGTGGTGATCCGGCGTGCAATGGAAACGTCGCGTCTGCGGCGGGAAAACAGCGAGTTGCGGCGGGCCGATGTCGCGGTCGGGGATCTGATCGGATCCAGCGCGCCGATGAAGCTGTTGCGCAGCCAGCTGGAAAAGGTCGCAAAGACCAACAGCCGCGTGTTGCTGACCGGCGGACCCGGGTCGGGCAAGGAAATCGCCGCCCGCTTTATCCACGCCCATTCCGCGCGCGCGGGCGGCGCCTTTGTGACGCTCAACTGCGCGTCTGTGTCGCCGGACCGGATGGAACATCTGCTGTTCGGGCAGGAAGCCGACGGGCAGCGGGTCGAACCGGGGTTGCTGGAGCAGGCCGATCAGGGAACGCTTTATCTGGACGAGGTCGCCGATCTGCCGCCCGACACTCAGGCGCGGATGCTGCGGGTGCTGGTGGATCAGCAGTTCCAGCGCATGGGCGGGTCGGCACGGATCAAGGTCGATGTCCGCATCGTGTCCTCGACCGCGCGGGATCTGGAGATGGAAATCGCGCAAGGCCATTTCCGGCAGGAACTGTTCCATCGCCTGGCGGTGGTGCCGATCCACGTGCCAGGGCTGGATGAACGCCGGGCCGATATTCCCGAGCTTGCCGAACATCTTATCACCCAGTTCAACGCCACGGACGGGCTGCCGCTGCGCGGTCTGAGCGAAGAGGCCGCCGCGACACTGCAATCCATGCTCTGGCCCGGCAACATCCGCCAGCTGCGCAATGTCATCGAACGGGTGTTGATCCTGGGCGCCGGCGAAGGCGAGATTTCGGGCCGCGAATTGCCCAATTTCGATTCGACCGGCGACGAGGATGACGAACGCGTTGTCCTGTCCTCTGCCATCGCCCGGCTGCCGTTGCGCGAGGCGCGCGAGCTTTTCGAACGGGAATACCTTCTGACCCAGATCAACCGCTTCGGCGGCAATATCTCTCGCACGGCGAGTTTCGTGGGAATGGAACGGTCGGCGTTGCACCGGAAGCTGAAATCGCTGAACGTTGTGACATCCACCCGCGCGGGGGCCCGGATCGCGATGATTGCGGATGCGGATGACGAGTAAGGCCGCTAAAGGCGGGGTAAGAGTCCGGGGCGAGGAACCCAGCAGATGAAGATCATCATATGTGGCGCGGGACAGGTCGGCTGGCAGATCGCCCGTCATCTGTCCGGCGAACGCAACGACGTCACCGTGGTTGACAGCAACGAAGAACTGGTGCGCCGGGCCACCGACCAGTTGGACGTGAAAGGTGTGACCGGCTTTGCGTCCTATCCGCAGGTGCTGGAACGCGCGGGCGCCGAAGATGCCGATATGATCATCGCCGCGACCCATGCCGACGAAGTCAACATGGTTACATGCCAGGTGGCCCATTCGGTGTTCGGCGTACAGCGCAAGATCGCCCGGCTGCGGGCGCAAAGCTATCTCGACACGCTGCATGCCGATCTCTACCGCCGCGACCACCTGCCGATCGACGTGGTGATCAGCCCGGAAAAAGAGGTGGCCGAAGCGGCGCTGCAGCGGCTTCTGGCGCCGTCGACCTTCGACATCGAAAGCTTTCTGGACGACAAGGCGCAATTGTTCGGCGTGGTGATGGACGAAGACTGTCCGGTGCTGAACACGCCGCTGCGGCAGCTGACGGATCTGTTTTCCACCCTGCGCGCGCTCGTGGTCGGGGTGCGGCGGGACGAAACCCTGTTCGCGCCGGCGCCGCGCGATCAGCTTTTTGCCGGCGATCAGGTCTATGTCTTCTGCCACACGGAAGATGTGGTTCGTACGCTGGAAATCTTCGGCAAGCGGCAATCGCGCCAGGAACGCGTGGTGATCGTCGGCGGGGGCAATGTGGGGCTCGCGGTGGCGCTGGCGCTGGAAAAGCGGCCCGACCGGGTGCGCGTGAAGGTGATCGAGAAGAGCCGGGCGATGGCCGAAAAGGCGGCCGAGGCGTTGGAGCGGACCATCGTTCTGAACGGCGACGGATTGAATGCCGATCTGCTGATGGAAGCCAATATCACCAAGGCCGACGCCATTCTGACGGTCACCGACGACGACAAGACGAACCTGCTGACCGCCGTGCGGGCAAAATCGCTGGGCTGCCCGCTGTCGATTTCGCTGGTCAATGACCCGGCGCTGTTGCCGCTGCTGGCGCCTCTGAAGATCGACGCCTATATCAATCCGCGCTCCACCACCGTGTCGTCGATCCTGCGTCATGTGCGGCACGGGCGGGTGCGCAGCGTCTATTCCATTGGCGACGCCGAGGCCGAGGTTCTGGAAGCGCAGGTGCTGAAAACCGCGCAGATGGCGGGCAAATTCGTCCGCGATATCGGGTTTCCCGAAGGTGTTCTGATGGGACCCATGCGCAAGGGCGACACGGTCATCATTCCCAACGGCAACACCCGGATCGAAGAGGGCGATATCGTCACCTTCTTCGCGCTGTCCGAAGATGTTCCGGCGGTCGAACGGTTGCTGCAGGTGTCGATTGACTACTTCTAGGCGCAAACTTCGGGGGCCGCCCCGGCGGCAGCGCTGGTATGACCGGCTGCCGCTTCTGGTGGCGACGTCAACGGTTCCGGTGGGGTTGATGCTGCTGCCTGCCGCCTATGCGGTCTGGGCCGGAGATTACGATGCCGGGCGGCCCTTCCTTTACGGGGCGGTGACATTCGCGGTGATCATCGCTTTTGTCGGCCTGTCGATCTGGACCATGCCGCAACGCAACGCGGCGCGCAGTCTGCTGCTGTCTCTGGTCGGAACGCTGACCCTGGTGCCCGTGCTGCTGGCGCTGCCGGTGGCCGAGGCGGTGCCGGGGCTGAGCTTCCGCAACGCCTATCTGGAAATGGTGTCCAGCATCACCACCACCGGCGCCACGGTGTTTTCGCTGCCCGGCAACGTGCCCGATACGGTGCATCTGTGGCGCGCGCTGGTGGGCTGGTATGGCGGCTTCATCTTCTGGGTTGCTTCCATTGCCATTCTGGCGCCGCTGCGGCTGGGCGGGTTCGAGGTGGTGCTGACATCGGCCAGCATGGGGCGCGACGGCACATTGGGCCGCGCCGCCTTGTCCGAATTTCCGATGCAGCGCATCTGGCGGTTCACCCGCGCGCTGGCGCCGATCTATGGCGGGCTGACGCTGCTCTGCTGGCTGGCGCTTCTGGTGGCGGGAGAAACCCCGTTCATGGCCACCTGTCACGCCATGTCGGCCCTGTCCACCAGCGGGATTTCACCCGTGCGCACCCTGGCCGACAGCAATAGCGGGTTCTGGGGGGAGCTGGTGCTGTTCCTGTTCCTGTTCTTCGCGCTCAGCCGCGGGCTTTTCGCGCGCGACATGCCGACGCCGCTGGGGCGGCGCTGGTATCAGGATCCCGAACTGCGCATGGGGCTGGGCTTCACCCTGTTCGTGCCGATTGCGATGTTTGCCTATCACTGGCTGTCGCTGCTGGACGTGACCATAAGCGGGACACCGCTTAACGCCTTTCACGGATATTGGGGCGGGCAGTTCAATACCCTGTCCTTCCTGACCACCGCCGGGTTCATTTCCGCCGATTGGGAAACCGCGCGCAACTGGTCCGGGCTGACCACGCCGGGGCTGATCCTGATGGGGCTGGCCATGGTCGGGGGCGGGGTGGCGACCTCGGCCGGCGGGGTCAAGCTGCTGCGCGTCTATGCGCTGGCCCGGCACAGCGAATTCGAACTGGCCCGGCTGGTGCATCCCAGTCTGGTGGCCAATCCCGGCACCCGCCTGCGCCGGTTTCGGCCCGAAGCCGCCTATGTCGCGTGGCTGTATTTCATGATTTTCGCGCTGACCGTTGCCGGGCTGATGCTGACATTCTCGCTCGCCGGGTCGGATTTCGACACATCGCTGGTGTTGACCGTGGCGGGGCTGACCACCACCGGGCCGCTGACGATTGTGGGCGGCGATGCGCCGATCAGCCTGGAGTTGCTGGCCCCTGCGGTGCAACTGGTGATGTGTGTCGCGATGGTTCTGGGGCGGCTTGAGACGCTGGCGCTGATTGCCCTTCTGAACCCGGAGTTCTGGCGCCATTAGGTTCTGACGGTGCAAAAATGCTGCAAGTGCGGGATTAATTCCAGCGTACTGGAAGCCGGACTGGGAATCACCAACAGTTGCATGCAGGTTGAGATCGCGCTTGAATGCCGACAAGAGCATGATCAGGACAAAAAGGAAAAACAACAATGGCATCGGAACGCCAGAACCTGCAAGACGCCTTTCTGAACCACGTTCGAAAGACCAAGGTCCCGGTCACAATCTTTCTGATCAACGGGGTGAAGCTGCAGGGCGTCATCACCTGGTTTGACAATTTCTGCGTATTGCTGCGCCGCGATGGCCAGTCGCAGCTTGTCTACAAGCACGCGATTTCGACCATCATGCCGAGCCAGCCGATCAGCCTGTACGAGGGCGAAGACTGACCGACCCGACCCCCCGGACCCCGGAGCCGACGCGCGCCTGGGTCTTTCATCCCGATATTCCGTCCGGGCACGCACGCCGCGCGCCCGCTTTCGCGTTGGAAGAAGCCGTCGCTTTGGCTGCGGCTCTGCCCGGGCTCGATGTGCTGGGGGCCGATATCGTGCGCCTGACGAAACCGCGTCCGGCGACGCTGTTCGGGCCCGGCAAGGTTGACGAACTGGGCGCCCAACTGGCCGCCGCCGAGATCGAGCTGGTTCTGGTGGACGGGCCGCTGACGCCGGTGCAGCAGCGCAATCTGGAACGGGACTGGAAGGTCAAGATCCTCGACCGGACCGGTCTGATCCTTGAAATCTTCTCGGACCGCGCCCGCACCCGCGAAGGGGTCCTGCAGGTGGAGATGGCGGCGCTCAGCTATCAGCGTACGCGGCTGGTGCGCGCCTGGACCCACCTGGAACGCCAGCGCGGCGGGCTGGGATTCGTCGGCGGGCCCGGGGAAACCCAGATCGAGGCCGACCGCCGCGCCATCGACGAACAACTGACACGCCTGCGCCGGCAACTGGACAAGGTGGTGCGCACGCGCGAATTGCACCGTGCCGCGCGCGCCAAGGTGCCGTTCCCGATCGTGGCGCTGGTCGGCTATACCAATGCCGGGAAATCGACCCTGTTCAATCGCGTGACCGGGGCGGCGGTGATGGCCAAGGACATGCTCTTTGCCACGCTCGATCCGACGATGCGGGCCATCGATCTGCCGGACGGGCCGCGCATCATCCTGTCGGACACGGTAGGGTTCATCTCCGCCTTGCCGACCGAACTGGTGGCGGCGTTCCGGGCGACACTGGAAGAGGTTCTGTCCGCCGATCTGATCGTCCATGTGCGGGACATCGCGGATCCCGAAAGCGACGCGCAGGCGGAAGACGTGCGCGAGATCGTCGAAAGTCTGGGGGTGGACAAGGCCATTCCGCAGATCGAGGTCTGGAACAAGCTGGATCGTCTGACCGCCGACCGCGCTGCGGCGCTGGAGGCGCAGGCCGCGCGCACGCCCGATGTGCATCTGGTCTCGGCGCTGACCGGGGCGGGGATCGCGCCGCTTCTTGCCGATATCGCGGATCGCCTTTCCGACCCGGTGCAGGACGAAACCCTGCGTCTGGCGTTCTCAGACGGGCGCCGCCGCGCGTGGCTGTTCGATCAAGGCGTGGTGCAGGACGAACGGCAAGACGAGGACGGCTTCACCCTGAACCTGCGCTGGACCGACCGGCAGAAAGCCCGGTTCGGCGCGCTCTGACCGCGCGCCGAAAGGGCTATTCGGCGGGGGTCAGCACGGTCACGCCGGTTGCGGCTGCTTCGGCCAGCGCCGGATCCAGCGACATGGGGATGTATTCGCCCCGCCGCCAGCGGTCGCCCAGATTGTCGTAATAGCGCGAAAACGGATGGCCCGACTGGCCGGTGGCAATGATGAATACCGAACTGTCCGGGTCGGCCATGTCATAGACCCCGCGATAGCCCGCCCCGTGCACGTTGTAGAACGGGTGCGGACCGGTGCCGGCGGTGCGGCCGCGCATCAGCGTGTGATCCCCGCCCGATGTCGGTTGGCGGATATTCACCAGCCAGCCGATCCCCGGCAGATCGCCCAGAACCTCATGATCATGGGTTGCCAGATGCGCCGTGCCCCATTGCAGGCTTTCCAGCGATCCGCTGAAATTTTCCGAAATCCATTGCAGCGCGTCGTCCAGCGATCGCTGCGCCATGTCGCGGCAGGTTTCGATGGCCGTCGACTGGACCACGTCGCACCACACCGATGCGCCGTCCACATCGCGATAGACCCGTTCCAGGAACAGCGGATCGGGATGGGCGAATTCCGCGGCCAGCGTCCGGCCCAGCTCGTCGCTGATCAGCCGTTGCTGCAGCGCCTGCACCCAGGCGGCATAGATCAGCGGTTCGGGAATGTGTTCGTTCATCTCGCCGTTCCAGTTCGCCAGCAAGTCCAGCGCCTCGCGCCGCCGCCGTTCCGGAGACCCTTGCGGCGCCGCTTCGCCCGCGAACCACAGATCGGTGCCGATCAAAGGCAGCAGCGTCCGCGCTGCCGGGCTGACGGTGTCCAGTTGCGCGCCGATGAAGCTTTCGCGCGAATGCACCGCCCGGTCGGTCATCAGCTTCTGCCAGCGATGGACGCGCTGCGTGTCGCCCCAGCTGAACGACACATGCAACGGAAAAGGCCGGTCCAGCGGCTTGTTGTTCGTATTGCCCAGAATGCCGCTTTGGGGATCGCGGAAACGGGGGTTCAGCCCATAGGCAAGATACCCTTGCCAGTGGTTTTCCGCGCGCCAGCCCGGCGACGGAAGCCGCCCCAGACTGTCATGCAGCCCAGACCGGCGCGGCAGCTTGCCGATCATCTGCAACGCGATGCTGTCGCGGTCGACAAGCACCAGGTTTTGCGCCGGGGCGACATAGTCCTCCATCGCCGCCAGGCCGTCGGTGACGTTGTGCTGCTGCATCAGCCGCAATGCCGCGGACATGGACCGGTCCTCGGGATCCAGCACTGTCCAGGCAATCGATGCGACATGGCCGTCGGGTGTGACCTCGCCCAGATCGAACAGGTCGCCGGGCAGCACCGGGCCGCGGTCGGTCCAGCGCAGGGTGAGCGTGATCGGCGCCGCGTCCTTGACACGCAGGACCGCGCCTTCGCTTCTAAACGGCTGTTCGGTGCCCGCAGGCGTCAGATAGCTGCCCGGATCGCCGGGGGCCAGCTGTTCGATATAGACGTCGAGATCGTCCGCATAGGCGGTGGTCAGGCCCCAGCCAAGCGCGCTGTTGCGTCCCGACAGCACGATGGGCATGCCGGGGATCGTGCTGCCGATCACGCCGCCGCTGGCCAGATCGATCCGCGCCAGATACCAGAACGACGGCGCGGTCAGGCCAAGATGCGGATCATTGGCCAGCAAGGTGCCGCCGTTCGTCGACCGCGATGGCGCGGCGGCCCAGACATTGGACGCCCCGGCAAAGCCCGGTTGCGGGAAGGGCGACAGCGGATCGTCGCGCAGGGGATCGGGCCCGGTCGACGCAACCCGGCGGGTCGGGCCCGGCTGCAGCCAGGCCAGATCCGGCAGTGCGGCAATACCGTCGGTGGGGTCGTCGGGCAGAATATCGCGCAACCGGTCCGGCCCCACGCGCAGCGCGGTGCGCGCGCGCAGGACCTCATCCCCCAGATGCGAGGACAGCTTCAGCCCCATCAGCTTGACAATGGCGAGCGAGTCGGCGGGTTGCCAAGGCGCGATCTCGGGCCGGAACAGAAAGAACTCGGGCGCGCCACGACCGCGCGCGCCTTCGTTGATCTGGTCGATCCACGCGTTGACGCCGGCGGCATAGGCCTCAAGCGCGGCGGTGGTATAGGCGTCCTGCACGGCGAGTGACCGCGCCGCCAGACGATAGATGTCGAGCCGCCGCAGCGCCTCGTCGATCTTGACGGTCCTATCGCCGAACAGTTCCGACAACCGGCCCTGGGCGGTCCGGCGCAGCATGGTCATCTGCCACAGCCGGTCCTGCGCATGCACGAAGCCCAGCCCGAAATAACTGTCGGTGTCGGTGGTGCCCAGAACATGCGGCACGTTGGCGGTGTCACGCACGATGCGCATGGGCGCGGACAGCCCGTCCAGCGTGAAGGATTCATTGTAATCGGGCAGGGACCGGGTGGCCAGGTAATAGGCCAGCCCGGCCCCGATCCCCACGATCAGCACAAGCCCCAGGAACAGACGCAACAGCCAGCGAAAGGCGCGTGTCATGGCAAAGCTCCGTCAGACCTGCCCGTCGCGGGGAGGGATCATCGTGTGATGCGGGTAAATTTCGTGCCCTCGATGGTCGCGCCCGCCATCAGCCCCTGCTGGGCGAAGAGGAAGGCGATGACGGCATTCTGCGTTGCCGTGCTGGCCGACAAGTTGGCGCCGGTGTCGCCGCCCGCGAATTCCGCCGCAGCGCCCGCGGCCCAGCCGGGCGAGGTGCGGAAGCGGCGCAGCGCCTCGGGCGTCATGAAGAACAGCACATAGGCATATTGCTGTGCGCCGATCTGGAACCCCACGCTGGCCTGTGTCGCCGAATAATAATCCAGCGTCACGCCATCGACGAGAAGCGCGCCTTCGCCATAAGACCCGCCCACGACGAACCCGGCTTCGCCCACCAGCGGCATCACAAGCATGCCCACGGCCTTGTCGCGGATCTGCTGGGTTTCGGGATAGGTGCGGTACATGTAATCGAGCGCTGCCTGCACCCGGCGGTCGATGGTCTGGGCGCCTGTCGAGCCCACCGAATTGTCGCACGCCGCCACCAGGGCACCCGCGCCCACAAGCAGCCCGCGCCGCGTCATCTGTATCATAGGAATGCCTCTTGTTTTGCTGCTCTGCCCGGTTTGCCCGCGCTTGGCGCCACCATATCCTGTTCGGGCGCCTCTGTCACCGCGCCTTGGGCTCAGCGGGCCATCAAGGCGGCGGCACGGGGCGCGAAATAGGTCAGAATGCCGTGACAGCCGGCGCGTTTGAATGCCATCAGGCTTTCCATCATCACCTTGTCGCCGTCAATCCATCCCCGATCCGCCGCGCCCTGGATCATCGCGTATTCGCCCGACACCTGATAGGCGAAGGTCGGCGCACCAAACATGTCCTTGGCGCGGCGGCAGATGTCCAGATAGGGCAGGCCCGGCTTGACCATCACCATGTCCGCACCTTC
>JAGQRU010000015.1 GCA_020425105.1 Paracoccaceae bacterium | reverse complement strand
GGCTGATCGTGGTGGCGACGGTGGCGTTCGGCATGGGCATCGACAAGCCCGATATCCGCTGGGTCGCCCATGCGGATCTGCCCAAATCCATCGAAGCATATTATCAGGAAATCGGCCGCGCTGGCCGTGATGGAGCGCCCGCGGAGACCCTGACCCTGTTCGGCGCCGACGACATCCGGTTTCGCCGGACGCAGATCGACGAAAGCCCGGCGCCGCCCGAACGCCGGGCGGCGGATCACGGGCGGCTGAACGCGCTTCTGGGACTGGCCGAGGCGCATCATTGCCGCCGCCAGACGCTGCTGGGTTATTTCGGCGAAACGGCGGACCGCTGCGGGCATTGCGATCTGTGCGACCGCCCGCCGGAGCTGATCGACGGCACCGATGCGGTGCGCAAGGCTCTGTCGGCGATGTTGCGCACGGGCGAATGGTTCGGGGCCGGGCATCTGATCGACATCCTGACCGGGACGGTGACGCCCAAAGTGTCCGAACGCGGCCACGACGCGCTGCCGACTTTCGGGGTCGGCAAGGAGTTTTCCAAGGCCCAGTGGCAGGCGCTGTTTCGGCAGATGATGGGCCACGACCTGATGCGCCCGGATCCCGAACGCCACGGGGCGCTGCGCATGACCGAAGCCGCGCGTCCGGTTCTGGTGGGCGAGGCCAGGATCACTCTGCGCCGCGATGCGATGGACAGCGCCGCCGCCCGCCGCCCGGCGGTCAAGGCGCTGGTGTCGGACGCGGATGCGCCGCTTCTGTCGGCGCTGAAGGCCAAGCGGCGCGCGCTGGCGGAAGCCGCCAATGTGCCGGCCTATGTGATCTTTCCCGACCGGACGCTGATCGAAATGGCGGAAACCCGGCCACGGACGCTGGACGACATGGCGCGCGTCGGCGGCGTCGGCGCGAAGAAGCTGGAACGCTATGGCGCGCTTTTCCTGCAGGTGATCGCCGGCGATGCGCCCGCGCCGGTGCATCCGGCACGGCGCAAGCTGGCCGGGCACGCCTCGGGCAGCCTGTTCGATCGGCTGCAGGATGCGCAGGCCGAATTGATCCGCGGCCCGACGGGCACCGACAAGCCGTTGAGCTGTTCGTCCGGCGAACTGGCCCGGGTGGCGGCGGCCCGTCCTAAGGACCCGACCCGGCTGTCCGCGCTGATCGGGCAGCAGAAGACGGACCGTTTCGGGTCCGTGTTTCTGGCGCTGCTGAACGACGCCGACTGACACGTCTGGAAGGAGACCCCCATGATCGTTACCCTGTCCCCCGCCAAACGTCTGGACTGGTCCGGTGTGGATGCCTGCGCCGAAAGCGAGCCCCTGTTTCAGGCCGATGCCGTCGGTCTGGCCCGGGTGGCGGGGCGCCTGTCCCGGGCGGATCTGCAAAAGCTGATGTCGATTTCGCCCGATCTGGCCAAGCTGAACCAGCAGCGGTTTCGCGACTTTGCTGAAACCCCCGCGCCCGACGCGACCCGTCCGGCGCTTTACGCCTTCGCAGGCGACACCTATCAGGGGCTGGACGCCGTGAGCCTGGATGGCGACGCGCTGCGCTATGCGCAGGATCATCTGCGCATCCTGTCGGGGCTTTACGGGGTGCTGCGTCCGTTCGACCGGATCCAGCCCTATCGTCTGGAAATGGGATCGCGGCTGAAAACGCGCAAAGGCGGATCGCTTTACGCCTATTGGGGCGCGCGGCTGGCAGCGGTTCTGGCCGATCAGGCGGCGGCAACAGACAGTCAGGCGGTGGTCAACTGCGCGTCGGTGGAATATTTCGGCGCGGTGGCCGTGGACCGGCTGGGCCTGCCGGTGATCACGCCCGTGTTCCTGGAAGACCGCGACGGCACCGCGAAGATCGTCAGCTTCTTCGCCAAGAAGGCGCGCGGGGCGATGGCGCGGTTTGTCATGGAAAACCGCCTGCGCGATCCGGCGGCGCTGCAGGCGTTCTCGGCCGGAGGATATGCCTTCGATCCGGCGCGCAGCAGCCCCGGAACACCGGTTTTCGTGCGGAGCAGCGTGGCCCAGGCTGCGGCCTGAGCCTATCCCGCGCTGACGGGCACACCGTCGGGGGCCAGTTCTTCGATCTTGCCGCAGATCACCGCCTTGCGCAGCGGCTTGGTCAGGTAGTGGTCGATGCCGACCGCGAGGATCTCTTCGGCATCGCCGGTCATCGCATGCGCCGTCAGTGCACAGATCGGAATGCGCGGCAGGGCGTTTTCGGTTTCGATTTCGCGGATCCTGCGGGTGGCTTCCTTGCCGTCCATTTCCGGCATGGAAATATCCATGAAGATCATGTTCGGCTGAAACTCCTGAAACGCCGCGACCGCTTCGACCCCGTTATTGGCAAAGCGCAGGTCGATGGACAGATCCTTGACCATTTTGCTGAAGACCAGCTGGTTGGTGCGATTGTCTTCCGCGACCAGCACCCGAACCTTGGTGCCCGCGGATGCAGTTGAGACGGGCGGCGCGGCCGGTGCTTTCTGCGCCACGGGCTTTGCTGCGGCGGCGGGCGCCGGGGCGGCGACAGATGGCGCGAGGTCTTGCGACGCCAGGCCCGGCGCGTCGGCACTATCGGGCTGACCGGCAAGTTCGACGCCCAGGTCCGAGATTTTCTGATACAGATCCCGCCGCAACAGCGGTTTTTGCAGCACCGCAGTCACCCCCGCTTCGACCGGGTTCGGTGTCAGTTCGGACGGCGCGCCGCTGAGCAGCAGGATCGGGCCGCGCTCCCCGCGTTCGCGCAGCCCCCGGGCCAGCGCCATCCCGTCGATGCCGTTCAGCTTGTGGTCGGTCACGATCAGATCGAAACTGTTCGTCGGTTGCTGCAGAGCCTCTTCGACCGACCGGCAGGTGGTGACCGTCAGCCCCATCAGCGACAATTGCCGATCCAGAACCATGCGGTTGATGTCCTGATCGTCGACGACCAGCGCGGTGCGCAGGCCCGGCTGAGATACCGGCGCGGGCGCTTCGGCGGCTTCGTCGATCGGCAGCGAGATGCGGAAGCCGAAGCAGGAGCCTTCGCCTTCGACGGATTCGACCCACATTTCGCCGCCCATCAGCTTTACCAGTTTCTGGGTGATGGCGAGCCCCAGGCCCGTGCCTTCGAATTTGCGATTCTTTTCGTCTTCCACCTGATTGAATTCGCCGAAGATGTGATCGATCTTGTCGGCCGGGATGCCGATCCCGGTGTCTTCGACGGTGAAATGCAGCGCCTGACGGCCATTGTCGTCTTCGCTGCCGATCCCGGTGACACGGATCATCACATGACCGGACGGGGTGAATTTCACCGCGTTGCCCAGAAGATTGGTCAGGATCTGACGGATTCGCCCCGGATCGCCCACATAGCGGCTGGGCAGGAACATGTCGAAATCGGCCATCAGATCGATGCCCTTTTCCTGCACCGACGGTTTCAGCAGCAGCAGAACCTCGTTGATGGTGCGTTCCAGATCGAAGGGTTCGGGGTTGAGCGACAGCTTTTCGGCTTCGATCTTGGAATAATCCAGCACATCGTTGATGATCACCAGAAGGTTTTCGCCAGACCCGCGGATGGTTTCGGCATAGAGCCGCTGTTCTTCGCTCAGCTCGGTATCGCACAGCAGATCGGCCATCCCGATCACCCCGTTCATGGGGGTGCGGATCTCGTGGCTCATATTGGCCAGGAACGCGGATTTGGCCCGGTTCGCGGCTTCGGCGCGGCTGCGCTGTTCTTTCAGCTGTTCTTCATAGCGGATGGTTTCAGTGATGTTCAGGGCCAGACTGACCATGTCGCCGTCGCGCGCGCGCCGGTCGATCATCTTGACATAGCGTTCGTCCCAGAGCTTCAGCGTCGTCGCGTCGATCTTGGGCTGCTGCCAGCGGGCCAGCATCCGCGCGTGCCAGGCGCCGGGGTCTTCGAAGCCGATATCGATGATCCCTTCTTCCACCACGATGGACAGAATGTCCTGATAAGTGGCGCCGGGGCGGACGCTTTCCAGCCCGTCGAACATGCGCATATAGGCGCGATTGGCGATGACAAGCTGGTTGCGGCTGTTGAACACCGCGAAGCCGTCCTGAATGGTTTCAAGCGCTTCCCAAAGCCGCCGTTCGGCCTTCACCGCCTGTTTGTTGGCGCGCTGCAGATCGGCGCGGACCTGCGTGTTTTCGCCCTTCAGCTCTTCGGCTTCGGACCGGTAAGTGTTGGCTTCGGCGCTTTTGACGACGATTTCGTCGGACAGCATGCGGGCATGGGCCGACAGCTTTTTGTTGGCGGCGAAGAGTTCGCGGCTTTTCTGTTCCAGCAGCCGTTCGGCTGCCAGACGCGCGCGACGCTCCTGCGCCAGCAAAGAAGAAAGATCCGGGCCGCTGTCGTCCGTCATACCCACAAAATCCTAGGATCAACGTGGCGATCCTCAGACAAAGAGGTGAACGGACCCTGAACAGCGGCCCGGTTTTTGTGTCGTTAGATACGCTCGATGGCGATCGCGATCCCTTGGCCGCCGCCGATGCACATGGTGCAGAGCGCGCGCTTGCCGCCGATACGCTCAAGCTCATACATCGCTTTCACGATGATGATCGCACCGGTCGCACCGACCGGGTGACCCAGAGCGATGGCACCGCCGTTCGGGTTCACTTTCGCCGGATCGAAGCCCAGACCCTTGGTCACGGCCAGTGCCTGCGCGGCGAAGGCTTCGTTGCTTTCGATCACGTCGAAATCGTCGACGCTCAGGCCGGTCCGGGCCAGCAGGTTCTGCACCGCCGGAACCGGGCCGATCCCCATGACTTCCGGGCGCACGCCGGCATGGGCATAGCCGATGATCCGCGCTTTGGGCGTCAGGCCCGCGGCTTCGGCGGCGGCGGCGGTGCCGAGCACCAGAGCGGCGGCGCCGTCATTGATCCCCGATGCGTTGCCCGCGGTCACGGTGCCGTCTTTCTTGAACACGGTGCGCAGACCGGCCAGGGCTTCCAGCGTGGTGCCTTTGGGGTGTTCGTCGGTGTCGAACGCGACCATGTCGCGCTTCACCTTGACCATCACCGGGGCGATCTGGCTGGCGAAACGGCCTTCGGCGATCGCCTTTGCGGCGCGGTTCTGGCTTTCCAGAGCGAACGCATCCTGATCTTCGCGCGAGATCTGATGTTCAGCCGCGACGTTTTCGGCGGTCACGCCCATATGGCCGGTGCCGAA
>JAGQRU010000092.1 GCA_020425105.1 Paracoccaceae bacterium | reverse complement strand
CGCGTCCGGGCGTGATCATCGGCAAAAAAGGCGCCGATATCGAAGTGCTGCGCAAGAAGCTGGCCAAGATGACCCCGTCGGAACTGCACCTGAACATCGTCGAGGTCCGCAAGCCGGAACTGGACGCGCGTCTGGTGGCCGAAAACGTCGCGCAGCAGCTGGAGCGCCGGGTGTCTTTCCGCCGCGCCATGAAGCGCGCGGTGCAGAACTCCATGCGGATGGGCGCCCTGGGCATCCGTCTGAACGTCGCCGGCCGTCTGGGCGGCGCGGAAATCGCGCGGACCGAATGGTATCGCGAAGGCCGCGTGCCGTTGCATACCCTGCGTGCCGATATCGATTATTCGCATGTCGAAGCCACGACGCCTTATGGCATCATCGGCATCAAGGTGTGGATCTTCAAAGGCGAGATCATGGAACATGATCCGCAGGCGCGTGATCGCAAGTCGCAAGAGCTGCAGGATGGTCCGGCTCCCCGCGGCGCTGGTGGTGGCGGCGGTCGCCGTGACCGTGACCGTGACCGGTAAGGAGACGAGACGATGCTTCAACCAAAGCGTACGAAGTTCCGTAAGCAGCACAAAGGCCGGATCCATGGCGAAGCCAAAGGCGGGTCCGACCTGGCCTTCGGGACCTATGGTCTGAAAGCCATTCAGCCCGAGCGGGTCACCGCCCGTCAGATCGAAGCCGCACGCCGTGCCATGACGCGTCACATGAAACGTCAGGGCCGCGTCTGGATCCGCATCTTCCCGGATGTGGCCGTGACCTCCAAACCCACCGAAGTGCGGATGGGTAAAGGTAAGGGCTCGGTCGATTTCTGGGCCGCCAAGGTCAAGCCTGGCCGGATCATGTTCGAGCTTGATGGCGTCAACGATGCCGTGGCCCGCGAAGCCCTGCGTCTGGCGGCCATGAAGCTGCCGATCAAGACCCGCGTGGTGGTCCGCGAAGACTGGTAACAGCTCTCGCGTCATCCGACAGATATCAGCCCCCGCCGAGCATTCGGCGGGGGTTTTTCATTTTTGCGTGTGATCTCGGCCCATCGGTTTTCCCGCGGCGACGACCGCTGTACTCTGATCGCCTCGGGCGCCGGATGATGGCGTGCCGGGACGCTCTTTCAGGGACCTTCAGCCGGGACTTCGCATGCTACATCGTTCAGCGGGGCGCATCTCCTTCGTGCGCCTGACCGAGATCTCTCTTGCCGAGATCGCCGCGCACATGGCCGATCCGCGTCTGGCGGCGCATCTGCCGTTGCTGACGCCCGGGTGGGATGAAGACCGGGCGGCGGCGTTCGTCGCCGCGAAGGAGGCCTGCTGGGACCGCGACGGGCTGGGCCACTGGGCGATCCTGTGCGATGGCGCCTATGTCGGATGGGGCGGGTTTCAGAAGGAAGGGCAGGACTGGGATTTCGGGCTGGTGCTGAAGCCCGACCGGTTCGGGCTGGGCATGCGGATCGCGCGCCGGGCCATCGACGTTGCGGTTGCGGACCCGCGTATTCCCGCCGTGACGTTTCTGCTGCCCCTGTCCCGGACCCGGCTGCGAGGGTTGGACCGGCTGGGTGCCCGGTTCGTCGAAGAGGTGATCTATGACGGCGTGCCGTTTCGAAAATACCATCTGGACACGCCGTAAGAGACGACACCGGTCGCACCCCCGCGCGACCTGCGCTATGACAGGCCCATGCCCCAGATCGAGTCGCTTTTCGTTACCCGCCTTTACCGCGCCCAGCTGAACGAGTTGGGCGATGCGCTGGACCCGTCCGAGCTTGAATCCTCATGCCTCGTGATTGCCGAAGACGATGAGGCCGGGCAGGACTGGTGCGAGGAAAACGGCTATCCCGGCTATACCAGCTATGCCTCGTTGACGGACCTGCCGTGGCGGTTTCCGATTTTTGCCGATCTGGTCGCAGCACTCGACAAGCATGTGGCGGCGTTTGCGGAAGATCTGCAATTCGATCTGGACGGGCGCGATCTGAAGCTGGAAGACCTGTGGATCAACATCCTGCCCGAAGGCGGCATGCATGCGTCGCATATCCATCCGCACAGCGTGATCAGCGGCACGACCTATGTGGCGATGCCGGAAGGGGCCAGCGCGCTGAAGCTGGAAGACCCCCGGTCGGCGCGGATGATGGCCGCCCCGGCGCGGCTGAAGGGCGCGCGCCCCGAACTGCGCAGCTTCGTCTATGTGGCGCCCAAGGTGGGCGACGTTCTGCTGTGGGAAAGCTGGCTGCGCCACGAGGTGCCGATGAACATGGCGGAAGACGAACGGATCAGCGTCAGCTTCAACTATAGCTGGGGCTAGGTCGGCGGGCAGCGTCAGCGCGCGACGACGAGATATCCCCGGGACCGGTCGTCATTGTCGGAATCCGGCGTATTCATCGCCCCGAATAGCGTCGCGGCTTCAACCCAGACCGGCGGGTACTTATAGCTCGTGACATCGAGGATCAGGAACCGGTCGGTTTCGGCGTCATAGGCGCCCAGCGGCGAGATATGCCCGCCCTTTTCCTGCCCCATATCGGCGCGGCGATAGTTCACCAGAATGAAGCTGTCATCGTCGTTCAGGCTTTCGACCGCGATCGTGCGGAATTCATCCAGCGAGGAGTCTTCGGCATGATGCACGCTCGCTGTCACTGTATGAGCCTCGAACATGCCGCCCAGTTCGTCGAGCGTCAGGCCGGCGCGCTCGATCCGGGCGCGCGGCTTGACCGCTTCGGTGGCCGGTGTGAAGACATTTTCCTGATCGAAAAGTCCCAGACCAAGCGTCATCGGTGACGCGGGGCGGGGGACGTTCAGGGCGTTCAGCACCATGGCCATGGAGGCTGGGCCGCAAAACGCCGGATGCACCTGATGGGTCAGGTGAATGCCCAGATCGAAATAGTCGGCGCGGGCGTCGGCATCGAGC
Source organism: Paracoccaceae bacterium (assembly GCA_020425105.1). Taxonomy (GTDB): domain Bacteria; phylum Pseudomonadota; class Alphaproteobacteria; order Rhodobacterales; family Rhodobacteraceae; genus Meridianimarinicoccus. The sequence continues at coordinate 780 of JAGQRU010000092.1, read as the reverse complement.
AGAAGCTGTTCGCCCGCATCGCTGTTCAGCGCGATCAGGCTTTGCGGCAACGGCAGCGTTTCGGATACGACCGGGCTGCTGCCGATGATTGTCCCAAGGATCAGACCCGAAATCAGCGAGCGCATGAGGATCTCCCACTGGCCGGCGTGCGTCAAAGCCGCGGCATTATGGGGTCAGCATAGGACGGCAGGGGTGACCTGACAACAAATCCGGCGATTTCCGGGCGGTTTGCACAACTCCGCCAGGGCGCGCTGTCGCCCAAAACTGGCCGGTTTCCTACTTAAGACACAGGTTTTTACGCGGCGGTTCCCGTGCAGGCTTGCATTATTGCCGCCGGGCGCGTATGCGGGCCGCTCATCCACGACCTCCACCGGAATCAGGGTGACCCGGCGCTTTGCGCATAAGGGGCCTGCCGGTGACGTTGAATAAAGGAAAAGGCATGAACGCCAAAGAACTGCGTGACAAGACGCCCGACCAGCTGCGCGATCAGCTGGCGAGCCTGAAGAAAGAGGCCTTCAACCTCCGCTTTCAGCAGGCCACCGGTGCCATCGAAAACACTGCCCGCATGCGCGTCGTCCGCCGTGACGCCGCACGCGTGAAGACCGTTCTGAACGAAAAGGCCGCGCAAGCGGCTGCCGAATAAGGAGCTTTCACTATGCCCAAACGCATCCTGCAAGGCACTGTGACAAGCGCCAAGAACGACCAGACCGTGACCGTTCTGGTTGAGCGTCGCTTCAAGCACCCGGTGCTTCAGAAGACGATCCGGAAGTCCAAGAAATA
>JAGQRU010000091.1 GCA_020425105.1 Paracoccaceae bacterium | reverse complement strand
CGGATCGTGCAGCAGGGCGCGCCCTATAACCTGTATAACAGCCCCGTGGACAAGGCCGCGGCGGCCTTCTTTTCCGATATCAACGTGATCCGGGGCACCGTCAAAGGCGGCCTGACCCGTACGCCGTTCGGCGAGTTTCTGGCCCCCGGGCACCCGGATGGCGAAGAGGTCGATATCGTGATCCGGCCGCAGCATCTGAAGCTGGATTTCGACCGCCATGGGCAGGGACCGCTGCCAACCCCGGAAAACGGTGTTCCGGCACGCGGCAAGGTGGTCCGCGCACGGTATCTGGGGCGCGAAAGCCTGGTGGAGTTCGAAATGGAATTCGACGGATCGCACCTGTCGGCGGTTGTGCCCTCGGTCTTCCTGCCGAAGCCCGGCACGCCCCTGTGGCTGATGATGCGGCGCGACCGCTGCCACGTGTTTCCCGCCTGACCTGCATTGGTGCGCCCCGGGCGGCGTAGCAGAACGTGATTTGCGTCCTCTTCGCAACCAGAAGATGATCAAAGCATTGCGAATGCCGTCACTTCGACTTTTGGGGGGGAGAGAGATGAGACGCACAGCCATTCAGGGACTGATTTTGGCACTTTGCGCCGCGCCGGTGGGGGCCGCGACCTTCGGGCCCGGCAGCGGCACGTTTACCGGGATCGACAACACCACCTACAGCTTTGTGGATAACGAACTCACCTATGCGCTGGACATCAACGGGTCCAATCTGACCCAGACATGGTTCAATCAGACCGCGAGCCATATCTTTCAGGGCATCTGGTGGAATATCGGCATCAATCTGGAATTCGACGCCAATATTGACGACAAGGTCACGGTCAAGATCGACGCCCATCATCGCCAGGGACCGAATGACGGGGCTGCGCATGGGGGCGCGGGGCATTTTTCCAGAACCCTGCAGATCGAAGGCGATACCACCACCACGACCGGGGTGGTGACAAAGTCTGCCAAGGCGCGGCCGCCGCATTCTCCGCATATCGATCGCCATTCGGCCACGCTCAGCGGCATTCTGGATTTTGGCGTCATTACCGACGATCCGCTGATCTTCGACGATTTCGCCAGCTTTACCTTCCATTCCGACGCCACCCATTCCCCCAAGCCGGTGCCCGCACCGCCTGCATTGGCGGCACTTCTGACCGGGCTCGGGGCGCTGGTCTGGACCCGGCGGGGCAAGCTGGCGCCGGGGGCGATCTGAGCAGGATCACCTGCCGCCGCAAGCTGCGAAACCTGCTCTGCCCAAGCGGCGGGCAGGGTGCTGCGCGCGGCGAACTTTCCCCCGCCGTACGGGGGGGATTTTTGCCTGCGGGCTTTTGGGGCTTTGATCCGCTTCCTATCTTCTCTAGATACATTCCGACATCAAGTCGGCGCCCGATGCTTTCGTGCGCCCAAGGAGAGACTGAGAGATGCTGAACAATATCGGGTTGCCGGGTCTGCTGTTGATCGCCGTTGTGGTGCTTGTCCTGTTCGGGCGGGGCAAGATCTCGTCCTTGATGGGCGAAGTGGGCAAAGGCATTACCGCGTTCAAGAAGGGCGTGAAGGACGGCTCGGAAGAGATTGAAAAGGCAGATGAACCCGTGACCCGCGACATCACCCCCGAAGCCGAGAAGGACAAGGCCTGATCCGGCTGGCCTGGGTCTGAGCGGCGTGTGATGCATGCTTGATATCGGGTGGAGCGAGCTTCTGGTGATCGGCGTCGTGGCGCTGATCGTCGTCGGGCCGAAGGATCTGCCGGTCCTGTTCCGGCGCATGGGCGAGGTGACGGGCAAGGCGCGCGCCATGGCCCGCGAATTTTCCCGCGCCATGGAGCAGGCGGCGGACGAAGCCGGGGTGAAAGACCTGCAGACGACGCTGAAAGCCGCGGCCAATCCGCGCCAGATGGGGCTGGACGCCATCAACAAGGCCGCTGAGGATCTGGAAAACTGGGATCCCGACCGCGACGCCCGGACCGATGGCATCGCCACGCCGAAAATCAGCACCCCGCTTCAGACCGCGGACCGTCCCGCGGCCACGCCTGCCGCCGCCGAGCCTGCTGCCGATGCGGCGGCCGCGCCTGCGGATGACAAACCAGCCTAAGCCCCGAATGAGCCCCGAATGAGCGACGACGAAATCGACGACAGCTCTGCGCCGCTGATCGAACATCTGGCCGAATTGCGCACGCGGCTGATCCGGTCGGTGCTGGCGTTCCTGGTCGGCATGGTGATCTGTTTCGCCGTGGCCGAACCGATCCTGGCCTTCCTGTCCGAACCCATCGCCGATGTGCTGCGCGCGCGCGGCGAAGATCCGCGGCTGATCTTCACCGCCCCGCAGGAGAAATTCTTCGTCCTGATCCGGATCTCGCTGATCGGGGGCTTTGCGCTGTCGTTCCCGGTGATTGCGCACCAGTTGTGGCGCTTCATCGCGCCGGGGCTCTACAAATCGGAAAAGAACGCGTTTCTTCCCTTCGTGATTTCGTCGCCGCTGCTGTTTCTGCTCGGCGCGGCCTTCGCGCATTTCGTGGTGACGCCGCTGGCGATGAATTTCTTCATCGGCTTTTCCGACGCCATTCCGGCGCTGGCCAATCTGGTGGCCGGGCAGGGAGAGTTTTCGGCCCCCGCGCCCGACGAGGAATTGAAGACCATCTTCCTGGGGTCGGTGCGCGAAAGTCTGGACCTGTCGCTGAAATTCATCTTCGCCTTCGGGCTGTGTTTTCAGTTGCCGGTGCTTCTGACCCTGATGGGGCAGGCGGGGCTGGTTTCGGCGCAGGGGCTGTCGGACATGCGCAAATATGCGGTGGTCGGCATCCTGACACTGGCCGCCGTGGTGACGCCGCCGGATGTGGTCACGCAGGTGATCCTGTTCTCTGTGGTGTACGGGCTTTATGAAATCTCGATCCAGCTGGTGAAGCGCGTGGAACGCAGGCGCGAGGCGCGGTTGCGCGCCGAAGGCCTGTGGGACGATGATGACGACACGGCTGAGGATCCCGCGACATGAGCGGGCGCAAGACCCGGGCGCTGGAACGGATCGCGGCGGCGCTGGACCGGATAAGCCCCGCCCCCGCCGCCGTGCCGGATCTGGCCGCGGCCGAAGCCTTTGTGTGGCAGGTGACGCCCGACCGGCTGGCGCCGGTGGACCGGGTGGCGCGGGTGCCGCTGGGGTTGCTGAAAGGGGTGGACCGGGCGCGCGATACGCTGCTGGACAATACGCTTCAGTTCGCCCAAGGGCTGCCCGCGAACAACGCCCTGCTGTGGGGCGCGCGGGGGATGGGCAAATCCTCTCTGGTCAAAGCGGTGCATGCCGAGGTGCGGACGCGCGGGTACGATCTGAAGATCGTCGAGGTGCAGCGCGAAGACCTGCCCAGCATCGGGCGTCTGCTGACGCTGTTGCGGAAGGCTGATGCGCGTTTCGTGCTGTTTTGCGACGATCTGTCGTTCTCGCATGACGACGAGCATTACAAGAGCCTGAAAGCGGTTCTGGATGGCGGGATCGAAGGACGTCCCGCGAATGTGGTCTTCTACGCGACGTCGAACCGCCGCCATCTGATGC